>VGTA01000193.1 GCA_016874875.1 Deltaproteobacteria bacterium
CGCCGCGAGGCGGGCGAGGGTGGGGTAGCGCGCCGGCGCCCGGAGCGCCTCGCGGAGGTGGGAGTCCCGCAGCCCCTCGATCACCCACAGCAGCGCGATGCGCGCCGAGGGGAGCGCGCGCGGCGCCGGGTGGGGCGCGAGGACGCGGGGGGAGAGCCAGGCGACCGTGGGGGGGCGCGCCTCGTGGGCGGGGCGGGGGGCGTCGGGGGCGGGCGGCGTGAGGCGCGGGCTGGCGGTGAGCGAGAGGCGCAGCGGCGCGCCGCCGAGGTCGCTCAGGTCCGCCTCGATGGGCGTGAGCTGGCGCGGGTCCACGTCGCGCGAAAAGATCACCCGCTCCGGCGCCTCGTCCACGGCGACGCGGACCTCAAAGCGCGCGCCCTCGCCCCCCTCCACCCAGGCGTGGGCGCTGAAGCGCGCGCCGGGGGGCGGGGTGAGGTAGAAGCGCCACGAGGTGGGCGGGGGCGCGAGGAGGGCGCCCCAGCGCTGCTGCTCCACGAGCAGCTCGCCCCACCACGTGGTGGGCGCCTGCGGGCGCCCGCCGCGCGCGAGCAGGTGGATGGGCCCCACGGCGCCCGGGGTGCGCCCGCCCCACTTGGCGGGCCGCGAGGCGCGGAACCAGAAGCGCAGCGTGTGCTCGCCAGAGGCGAGGGGGCGCTCGAGGGGCAGGCGGTAGGCGCGCGGCTTGGGGCTGAGGCTGAGGTTGCTGATGAGCGCCTCGTCGAGGAAGATGCTCACGATCTGTGCCGGCGCGGCGGGCTCGAGCCACACGCTCAGCTCCTCGAGGGCGCCGTCCTCCTCGGTGACGGGGAAATCGAGGGCGCCCCCGCGCCCCTCCAGCGGCGCCACCCACACCCCGCTCTTGGAGAGCGTGGCGGGCCGCCAGCTCGCCGCGTCTCGCCGCATGCGCTCCCAGCCGGGGGCGCTCGGGGCGATGGTGGGGCCCACCTGGTGGACGTGCCCCATGTGGGCGCTGTGGTAGAGGTCGTAGGTGACCTGCTCGAGGGCTCCATCGCCGTAGGCGAGCGGCTCTTGGGCGTGGGCGCGCCTCGCGCTCGGGGGCAGGGCGCAGAGGAGGGCGCAGAGGAGGGCGCAGAGGAGGGCGCAGAGGAGGGCGCAGAGGAGGGCGCAGAGGAGGGCGCAGAGGAGGGCGCAGGGCGGGGCGCGGCGCAGGGCGGGGGCGGGGGCGGCGGGGGTCATCGGTGTCTCGCTTGATCTCTCCCCGCGAGCGCGCGCCTCGTGAGAGCGGGTGCATTTTGAGCGCATATGGTTTAAACCTCCGCAGCCGCCCACGCAAACATCTCGCAAACATCTCGCGCGCGCCGCGCAGGTCGCGCAGCGTCGCGCAGCACCTCTGCGCCCCACAGGAGGAGACGTGACCGACCACCCAGAGACGCCGCCCCCCCCCCCCCCCCCCCCCCCCGCCCGCCCCCTCGCCGCCCGCCCCCTCGCCGCCGAGGCGGGCGCCCTGAGCGCCGGCGCCCTCACGGGGCTCGCCCTCGGCCTCTGGGAGAGCGCCGCGCTCGCGCTCGACCCGCCCGCGCGCCCCTGGGGCGACAGCGCGCGCCACGCCCTCGGGCTGTGCGTCGCCTTTGGGCTCGCCCTCGGGGTGGGCGCCGCGGCGATTTTGCCGCCGCTCAGCGCGCGCCTGCCGCGGCGCTGGCGGGCGCGGCTGGGGGTGGGGCTGGCGCCTGAGGAGGCGCGCCGCTACGCCGCCGGGGGGCTCACGCTGCTGCTCTGCCTCCTCCCCTTCACGGGCCTGCTCTACGCCGCGGCGCTCGTGGCGCACCGCTTTAACCGCGCGCCCCTCGCGGGGGCGTGGACGGCGCTCTTTGGGGTGGCGGGGCTGCTGGTGGCGCTGCTGTGCGCGCCGCGCCTCTATGACCTCACCCGCGCCCTGCTCCGCGCGGTGGCGCCGCGGGGGGCGCTCGCGGGGGTGCCCGTGGGGCTCGCGCCGTGGCTGCTGGTGGGGGGGGGCGTCACCTTCGCCGCCCTCGCCGCCGCGCGCCTGCCGCTCGGCGCCTACCAGCTCGGGGCCGCCGGGGAGCTCGCGGCGGCGCCGCTGCTGTTCGCGCTCGTCGCCAAGCTGCTCAGCTACACGCCGCTCTCGCGCGGCGCCGCCCCCCTCGCCCTCAGCGCCCTCCTCGCCGCCGCCGCGCCGCTGGCGCTGCGGGGGTGGGGCGCGGAGCACCCCTCCAACCTCACGCTCCCCGAGCGCGGGCAGCTCGCCGCGGCGCTGCTGGGGGTGGCGCGCGCCCTCGCCGACGGGGACGGCGACGGGGTGTCGAGCGCCTTTGGGGGGGGCGACTGCGATGACGCCAACCCGCACGTGAGCCCGCGCGCCAAGGAGATTCCCGACAACGGCGTGGACGAGAACTGCTCTGGGGGCGACGCCAAGACCCCGCCCCCCGCCCCCGCCGCGGAGCCCGCTCCCCCCGCCGCCGGCGCGCCGCGCCCAGGCGACGCCTTTGGGTTTGGGGTGAGCGGGCGCAAGCCCAACGTGCTGCTGATTCTGGTGGACACGCTCCGCGCCGACCACCTCGACCTCTTTGGGTACACGCGCCCCACGATGCCCCACCTCCGCCGCTTCGCCGAGGGCGCCACGGTCTTTGAGCGCGCCTTCGCCCACGCGCCGCGCACGCCCTTCTCGATTCCGTCACTGCTGACGGGGCGCTACCCCTCGCGAGTGAGCTGGGTGAAGCGCGACGAGAACTACGCCAAGCTCACCGACGACAACCTCACGGTGTTTGAGCGCTTCAAGGAGGGCGGCTGGCGGGTGGAGGCGGTGAGCGCGCACTGGTACTTTGGCGAGAAGAAGGGGGTGAATCTCGCGCAGGGGCTCGACGCGTGGGACAACCGCGGGGAGCTGAGCGTGGCGGAGAGCAACACACAGTCGGAGGCCGCCGACGTGACCGCGCGCCTCACCGCGCGCCTCGACGCGCTGGCGGCGGCGCGCGGCGAGCGCCCATTTTTCCTATTCGCGCACTATTTCGCCCCGCACGGCCGCTACATGAAGCACATGACCGACTGCGGCAAGCTCAAGGCGGAGTGGTGCCACACGGAGCCGCGCTGCGCCGAGCACCCCACGCGCTGCGAGTTCGGAGAGCCCAAGGCGGAGGGGCTCAAGAAGCTCGTGGACGCCTACGACAGCGAGCTGGCGTACGTGGACATCTATCTGGGCGACGTGTTTAAGCGCCTCGACGCGCTCGGGCTGAGCGACGACACGCTGGTGGTGGTGACGAGCGACCACGGCGAGTCGTTCAAGGACCGCAAGCCCGCCTACATCTTCCACGGGCGCAGCGTGTACAACGAGGAGCTGCACGTCCCGCTGATCGTCAAGGCGCCGCGGGCGTCGGCGGCGCGGCGGGCGGAGGTGGTGGGGCTGGTGGACGTGGTGCCCACGCTGGCGGCGGTGGCGGGGGTGGCGCGCGGCCCCGTGGACGGCGTGGACCTAAGCCCCCTGCTCGCCGCGCCCACCCCAGAGACGCCGCCCTCCTTTGAGGCGCGGACGCTCTTCTTAGAGCAGCTCCCCTACCCCGGGCACGAGGTGCACATGACCGCCGCCATCGACCCTCAGGGGCTGAAGCTGATCCGCGACCTCACCCACAACACCTGGGCGCTCTTTGACCTCGCCGCCGACTGGCGGGAGTCGCGCGACCTGCTCAAGTCGTCGCCGGAGCGGGCGGGGGGGCTGCGCGAGGCGCTGGGGCGGTTTATTGACCTGACGCCCTGAGGAGCGGGCGCCTTTAGGCCTGCGCGCCCTCGGGCGCCGCGCGGCGCTCCAGGCGCTCCGCCACGCGGCCGAGGGCGGCGCTGATCTGCTCGACGCCGTAGCCGCGGCGCACCAGCTCAAGCTCGCTGCCCTTCCCCTTGGCGACCCCCTTGGTGTGCGCGGAGGTGAGGTTCTGGGTCACGGTGTGGCTCACGAACTTCTGAAGCACGAGGACGATGTCCACGGTGCCGCTCTGGAGGCGCTTGCAGAGGCCGCTGAGCTGGCGCACGCCGCTGCCGTGTCGGGTGTCGGTCCAGTCGACGCGGGCTTTGGGGAGGTCCACCTTGAGGCGGTTGATGATGTTGATGAAGCGGTCGCCGCCCACAAGGACGATGTCGATGGGCTGACCGGCGAGGTGCTTCTTGATGAGGCGCGCGCGCTCAGGGTCGTCCTGGGGCTCCGCGGCCTCTTGCGCGGCGCTGTCCTCAGGAGTCACCTCGGGGGCGCTCGTCGCTCTTGGAGCGCTCAGCGGCGGCTTTTTCGCCGTCAGCTTCTTGTCTTTGACCGTGTCTTTGGCCGTGTCTTTGGCCGTGTCTTTGGCCGTGTCTTTGGCCGTGTCTTTGGGAGGCGCGGGCAGCGTCGGCGGCGTCGGCGCGGGCTCCTTGAGGGCCTTCTCGATGATCGCGCGCAGCCACTTGTAGCTCTCTTGAGCCTCCGTGAGCCAACGCGCGGGGGGCGCGAGGGAGAGGTCTCGGCCCGTGTAGAGGCGGAGGTTCTTGTAGAGGGTCGCGAAGGCGTTGTCGCCGCGCGCGTGCACGGGGCGGCGCTGGTAGGGGAGGCTCTCGAGGTGCTTGAGGCGCTGCGTCAAGTGGAGGGTCGCGGCGCTGCTCAGCGCGTCGCTCAAGGAGGACCACTCCTGGATCATGTTCGGGTCACAGAGGCGCTGCGCGATCTTGAACTCATCGGAGAAGGCGCTCTCACCCAGCACCTCACGCGGCGCGCTGAGGGCGCTGAGGAGCTCAAGGGCGCGAGGCGCGGCGGGGCTCTCGGTGGATGGGGGCGTGAGGGCGCCGAGGGACGCGGCGAGGGGCGCGGGGAGGTCCTCGGCGAAGGTGCGCTGTCCAAAGGAGCTCGGGAGGACGGGAGACGCCTGGGCGGGCGCGGTGGCCTCGCGCTGCTCCTGCGGGCTAGAGGCGCCCGCGTCGCGGCTCTGCTGATCGACGTCGGAGGCGGGGGGGGCCGCGGGGTCCGCTTGGGCGCTGGGGGCGGCGGCGCTGGGGGCGGCGCTGGGGGCGGCGCTGGGGGCTTCTTGCTCTCTGCGGAGCTGAATAAATCCGATCACCTGCGCCTTGGGAGACTCATGCGCGCTCATCGCCGGAATCGGCGCCTTGTGGTCCACAGGGGCGGCGGTCGGGGCGGCGAGCGACTTGAGCGTCTCCAAGAGCTGCGGGTAAGAGCGCTTGGCGTCAAGGAGCCACCCGGCGTTGGTGTTGACGCTCGAGCGCATGAGCGTGAGGTCCTTGGAGGCGTTGAGGCGGACGCGCATGTTGTCGCCGAGATTCTTGAGCAGCGCCCCAAAGGCGTTGCCCCCCTGCGCGTGCACAGGGCGCAGGGTGGCGTCGCGCCCCTCGAGGTACTTGATGCGCTGAACGATATGGAGGCCCACGAGGCGCTCGACCTGCTCACTCTGCTCCATCCAGCCGCGCATCATGTTGATGTCGCACAGGCGCTGCAGGTGAGTGTACTCGCGCAAGAACTGCTCCTTGCTCCAGATCTCAACGGGCGAGGGCAGCGTCATCAGCGCCTGCAGCGCCTTTTGATCTTGCGTGAGCGCGAGCGTGATGTGGGCGGCGAAGCTGGGCGCGGGCGGCGCGGGGGGTGCGGGCGGCGCGGGCGGCGCGGGCGGCGCGGGCGGCGCGGGCGGCGCGGGCGGCGCGGGCGGCGCGGGCGGCGCGGGCGGCGCGGGCGGCGCGGGCGGCGCGGGCGGCGCGGGCGGCGCGGGCAGCTCTGGGGGGCTCGGGGGCAGGCGCTCGCTCGGCGCGCTCGGCGCCTGCGTCGCCGGCGCGTCGTTGCTCTCCTGCGACAGCTCCCTCAGCCCCGCCTCGAGGCCGCGCTGCTCCATGAGGTCGAGCATCAGGGCGCCGATCTTGAGCGCTCGGGCGCTCTGCTCGTCTAGGAGCGCCTGCGCGCGCCCCTGCCCGAGAATAAGGCGCGAGGGGCTGCTGAGGAGCGCGCTGAGCTCCTCGCGCGCCGCGCGCTGCTCGTCTTGGGCGATCAGCAGGCGGGCGCGGAGGAGGGCGGCGGGGGGGGGGAAGGGCTCGTGGGGGGTGGCCATGGCGTTGGATTCTCCTTGATGTTAAAAAAATAAATACAGGGGCACATCAATGCCCTAGACACCGACGCCGCGAGACTCTTCGCGAGGACTTAAATATTCCCATCGGGGGTGCCTCGCGCCCGCGCCTCGAGCGCCGCGGCGGCGCTCGCGAAGTTGATTTGCGAATCGCCGATTCGCGAATCATGGATTTACCTAGCCCCCTTTCAGCCCTTCACCGATCCCCCCCGCCGCCCCCGTCGCCTACAAGCTGCCGCGCCCCCCCACGCGACTACAGGAGGCGCCCGTGACCGCCCACAAGCCCGCCCACAAGCCCGCCCACAAGCCCGAGCCCAAGCCCGAGCCCAAGCCCGAGCCCAAGCCCCCCGCGAGGACCAGCGACGCGCCCGCGGCCGCCCCCACGCTCGGCCACGACGACCCGCGCGAGCGGCTGCTCTTCCGCGCCCT
>VGTA01000194.1 GCA_016874875.1 Deltaproteobacteria bacterium
ACGTCGCGCAGGTAGCGGCTGATGTGGGGGTACTCGGCGAGGCGGCGGAGGTTGCACTTGAAGTGGGCGTAGTAGGCGACGTCGAAGCGCACCAGCGTGGGGAAGAGGCGCACGTCGGCCTCCGTGAACACCTCGCCGCAGAGGAAGCGGCGGGCGGCGAGGCGGTGCTCGAGGGCGTCGAGGGAGTCAAAGAGCGCGAACACCGCCTCCTCGTAGAGCGCCTGCGTCTGGGCGAAGCCGGCGCGGTAGGGGGTGTTGTTGACGTCGGACTGCAGCCAGGCGCACAGGGCGCTCAGCTCCGCGAGGAGCGCCGGGGGGCGGAGGTCCGTGGCGCACGCCTCGCCGGGCAGCGCCGCGGCGGAGCGCTGCAGGAAACGCATCATCTCCGCCGAGTCGTTCGACACGGCGACGCCGCGCTCCTCGTCCCACAGCAGCGGCAGGGTGACGCGCCCGGTGTAGTGTGGGCACGAGCGCGTGTAGAGGGCGTGCACCCACGCGGCTCCGTCGCCGAGCGGACTCTGCCCGGGGCCGAGCGCCCAGCCCTCCTCGCCGAGCTCGGGATTCACCTCCACGAGGGGCAAGCGCGCCTCGAGGCCGCAGAGGGCGCGCGTGAGGAGCACGCGGTGCGCCCAAGGGCAGGCGCGCGAGGCGAACAGCGCGTAGCGGCGCCGCTCGAGGAGGGGGGCGTCGTCGAGCTGCCCGATCAGGACCGACGCGGTGCGCTCGTAGCGCCCCTCGGCGGTGTGCAGCAGCTGGTCGGCGCCGCGCCACACCCCGCCCACTAGCTGGCCCACGGCGCCTCCGAGACGGAGTAGGCGAGGCGGAAGCCGAGGCCCGCGCGCCGGTAGTGCGCCACGCCGCGGTGGCGCACCGCCGCGTGACAGAACGCCGGACCGTCGTCCCAGGCGCCGCCCTTGGCCACGCGGGCGGGCAGGGGGCTGGCGAGCGCCTCCTCCACGCTCACCCAGGGCGCCTCGGCGTCGCGCTGCAGGGGCGGCTCGTCGAGGTGGGGCGTGAGGCACCAGTCCGCCACGTTGCCCGCCATGCCCGAGACGCCGTAGGGGCTCACGTCCACGGGGAAGGCGCCCACGGGCGTGCTCCCGGGGGCGCCGGGGTGGCTGAGGCGGTTGCAGCACCACGACGGGTCGATCCAGTCCCCCCAGGGGAAGGCGCGCCCGTCCACGCCGCGCGCCGCCTTCTCCCACTCCCACTCGGTGAGCAGCCGCCAGGGGAGGCCCGTGCGCGCCCGCAGCCACGCCGCGTAGGCGCAGGCGTCCCACCAGCTCACCATCACCACGGGGCGGTCGAGCGTCCACGCGATGTCGCCGGCGGGCGCGGGCAGCGCGAGGCCCGCCCCGGTGTCATCATAGAGCTGGCTCGTGAGCGCGCCGGCGGTGGCGCCGAGCTCCTGCGGCGCGCGCCGCCGCGCCGCCTCCGCGCCCTCGGCGGCGTAGAGGTCGTTGAGGTACTCGAGGTACTCGCCGTGGGTGACGGGGTGGCGGCGGACCACGAACGATTCCACCCACACGCGCGTGGGCGGCGCGGCGCGGGGCGCGTCGCGGTCGCCCACCTGGCACCAGCCCGCCAACACCAGCGCCTCCCCCGCCCCCACCGCCCCGGGCGGCGGCGCGCGCAGGGGGCGGGGCACCCCGCGGGGGTCCTCGGGGCCCCACGCGCCCCCAAAGGGCACGTGGAGCGGATAGCGGTGCCACCCCGCCCCCGCCCCTGCCCCCGCCCCTGCCCCCGCTTCCGCCCCCGCTCCCGCCCCCGCTCCCGCTCCCGCTCCCGCTCCCGCCCCCGCTCCCTCCCCAAAAACAAGCGTGTAGCGCCCTGCGGGCAGCCAGCGCGCCTCCCACGGGCCCTCCCCCAAGGGGCGCGGCGCGCTGGGGCGGAGGCGACGCCCCTCGACTCTCTCCTCCACGAGCCAGGCGGGCAGGGGAGCGCCCGCCGCGGTGGTGAGGGTGAGGGTGAGCTCGCCGTTGCCTTGGAGGTAGCGGGCGAGGCGCTCGCGCGCGGGGCAGCGCTCGGGCATGTGCCGCACGTGCTCCTCGAGGTGCGCGAGCGCCACGCGCGCCTCCGTAGCGCGCCCGGCGGCGGCGAGGCGGCGGTGCTGGCGGGCGTAGTGCTCCGCCGCCGACTCGTGCACCTCGGGGAGGTCGCCCACCAGACTCAGGGCGGCGCGCAGCTTCAGCTCCACCTCAAAGTCCGCGCGCTCCACCTGCTCGCGCAGGGCCTGCGCGCGCTCCTCGCGCGCCCAGCTCGCCGCTTTCTCGCGCTCGTCTGCCCAGGCGGGCACGCCGCGCAGGAGCGCGCGCGCCTCGAGGTCGAGGGCGAGCGCCTCGGCGGCGAGCGCCGCCTGGCGCGCGCGCAGCGGCGCGAGCTGCGCGAGCTGCTCGAGCGCCTCCTGCCGGCGCTGCACGCCGTCGAGCCACTCCCCGAGCGCCTCGGCGAGCTCGCCGGCGTGCGCGTAGCGGTCGCGCTGCTCAAACGACATCGCCCGCTCCGCCACGCGGAGGAGGGCGACCGGCGCGGAGGTCTTGAGCGGCGCGGGCGCCCCCTGCGCGTCTCGGGGGGCGTCTCGGGGGGCGTCTTGGGGGGCGTCTCGTGTGCCCCCCGCCGGGGGCAGCAGCTGCGAGGGGTCATAGGCGAGCGGGGCGAAACGCCCCCCCGACACCGCGCGCAGCACCTCGCGCACGTCCCTGCCGCCGTAGGGGGGGCGCCCGGCGAGCATGTGGTAGAGGATGCAGCCGAGCGCGTAGACGTCGGTGGTGAGATTCACCTCGCGCGAGCGCCCCTGCGCTTGCTCGGGGGACATGTAGGCAGGCGTGCCGGTGATGGTGCCGGCGAGGGTGCTGAAGCTGCCCTGCGGTTGCATGGACGAGAGCGAGGCGCGCAGACTCGGCGGCGCTAGGTGGAGCGAGCGGGAGATGAGGGAGTTGAGGAAGCTCTGGTGCGCGCTGCGCGGTATGGAGTCTTCTCGCCCCGGGCGCTCCCCAGGGCGCTCCCCTGCGGACCAGAGCGGCGACCGCGTTGGCACGTCGTCGCCCGCGAGCGGGGTGACGTCGAGCGGGAGAGGCGCGGGGCGGGGCGCCCTGAGCGCGTCTTCGAGGAGCAGCCCGTCGAGCGTCTCCACCTCGCTGACGCTGCTCTCCGAGGCGATGGGCTCTAGGGCGGGCTCAGGCTCATGCTCAGGCTCAGGCTCAGGCGGGCGCTCTAGGGCGGGCTCCGGCGTCCCCCCCGCCGCCGCCGTGGGCTCCCCCGCTAGCCCCTCGCGCGAGGCGCGCTGGGGCGGGGTGGCGGCGCGGCTGATGCGCTCTAGGGTGGAGCGCGTGACGCTCTCGGACGCGGGCGCGTGGAGCAGCTTGGCGATACCCCAGTCGAGCACGAGCGGCTCGCCGTGGGCGCCGATAATGAGATTCTGAGGCTTGAGGTCGCGGTGGACCACGCCCTGCGCGTGGGCGAACGCCACGGCGTCAGCGCACTGGCGCAGCGCCTGAATCAGGCGACGGAAGCTCCAGCCGCTCGCCGTGACCCCCCACAGCCCCTCCCGCGCCGTGCAGGCGTGGACCTCCTCGATCAGCTGCCCAAAGTCTGTGCCCTGCACGGCGCGCATCGTAAAGAAGAGGCGCCCCTCCTCGTCGCAGCCGATGTCGTACACCGAGATGACCCCCGGGTGCTGGAGGCGTGCTTGGCACTTGGCCTCCTCTACGAAGCGCAGGAGGCGCTCTTGGCTCAGGGGCGCGGTGAGCTTGAGCAGCTTCATGGCGACGGGGCGATCCATGTGCAGGTCGTGCACCAGCAACACCTCCCCCATGCTCCCCTCGCCGAGCGGCTTGAGCGCTCGATAGCGACCTGCAATTACGCGCTCTGTGGCCTGTGGGTGACTGTTCAAATCTGCGCCCCTCGCTCGATTCGAGTCTCGTTAGGGTCATTGTGAACTGAGTATGACGGACGAGGCGCCCGGCACGATATATTCTTATGCGCGCCGCTGAAATAAGTACGCATACTCATATGTGGCGCCCTCTCTCATCGCTCCTATATCCGAGCGCCCCACCCACGGATTGCCCCCATGCCCCAGCCCGCCCCGCCGCCCCCCGCGCTCCGCCCTCCGCCCGGGCCCGCCCGCGAGCCCGCCCGCGAGTTTGCCCCTGAGCGCGCCCCTGAGCCCGCCCCCGAGCGCCCAGAGGTGGTGGTGGTGGGCGGGGGGGTGGCGGGCCTCAGCGCCGCCCTCGCGCTCACGGCGGCGGGGGCGCCCTGCGCCCTCTACGAGCGGCGCGCCCCGGACGCGTTCTCGGGGATGGGCTTCCTCTTCACCGCCAACGGCCTCGACGCGCTCCGCGCCCTCGAGCGGCGCGCGGGCTGGCCGCTCGGCGCCGACGACCTCGGGGCGCCGCTCTCGCGCATGCGCCTCCTCTCGGCGCGCGGTGAGCTCCTCGCGGAGCGGGACGCGGGGGGGGCGCGCGGGGTGCGGCGCGCGCGGCTGACGCGGGCGCTCGAGGAGGGCTGCGCGGGGGCTGGGGTGCGCCTCCACGCCGACGTGGCGGTGGTGGACGCCGCCCTCGACCCGCGCGGCGCCCTCCGCCTCGCCCTCAGCGACGGCGCCGCGCGCGTGGCGCCCTGCGTGGTGGGCGCCGACGGCGCGCGCTCCACGCTCCGCGCGGCCCTCTTCCCCGAGGCGCGCTTCGCCCCCTCGCGGCTGCTCGAGGTGGTGGGCCTCGCCCCCGCCGAGGCGCTGGGGGCGGCGCGCGGCGCGCGCGACCTCGTGAAGGCGCAGGACCCCGCCCGCCGCGTCGCCTTTGGCTACATGCCGCTCGATGAGCGCGAGGTGGTGTGGTACGCGCAGATGAGTCAGGAGGGCGCGCCGCCGGAGGGGTGGGTGCCCGAGGAGGACGGGGAGGGCAGGCGCGCGGCGCTCTTGAGGCGCTTTGAGGGGTGGGCGCCCTTCACCCGCGACCTGCTCGAGGCGTGCCCCTTTGAGCGCACCTACCGCTGGGACACGCGCGACCTCGAGCCGCTCCCCACGGCGCGCCGCGGCGGGCTGGCGCTCGTGGGCGACGCGGCGCACGCCTCGCTCACCCTCAGCAGCCAGGGCGTGAGCGGGGCCATCGAGGACGCGGTGGCGCTCGGTGAGGCGCTCGGTGAGGCGCTCGGCGAGGCGCTCGGGGCGGGACTCGAGGCGAGCGCGCTCGCCGCCGCCTGGCGCGACGCCGCCGCGCGCTTTGAGGCGCGCCGCGCGCCCGTCTGGCGCCGGCGGCAGGGGGAGGCGCGCGCGCTGCTCGACGACTTCCTGTGGGGCGACACGCGCCGTGGCGTCCCGGTGGCGCAGCCGTGAGCCGCGCCGCCGCCCCGCGCGCCGCCGCGCCCGCCCTCTTCGCTGACGACGCCGTCCCCCTCGCCGCCCTCAAGGCGCGCGCCCACAACCTCCGCTGGGCGGCGCAGCCCGACGGGGTGATTCCGCTCACCGCCGCCGACCCCGACTTCCTCGCTCCCCCCTGCGTGCGCGAGGCGCTCTGCCGCTACGTGCAGGGCGGCCCGCTGTCCTACGGCCCCGCCGAGGGGCTGCCGAGCTTCCGCGAGGCGGTGGCGGGGCGCCTGCGGGCGCGGGGGGCGCCCTCGGCGGACGCGGCGCGCGTGCTCGCCTGCGACGGCGCCGCCTCCGCCCTGCACCTCGCGGCGCGCGCGCTCTTGCGCCCGGGGGACGAGGTGCTCATCCCCGACCCCGTGGACTTCCTCTTTGAGCGCGCCGCCGTGAGCGCCGGCGCGCGCCCCGTCCGCGTGCCTTACCGGCGCGGCGCGGGGCTCGACCTGGAGGCCCTCGCCGCCGCCGTCACGCCGCGCACGCGCGCCCTGTGGCTCTGCGCCCCCCACAACCCCTACGGCCAGCTCCTCAGCGCCGCCGAGGTGCGCGCCGCCGCCGCCCTCGCCCACGCCCATGACCTGTGGCTCCTCAGCGACGAGGTGTGGTCAGAGATCACCTACGAGGCCCCCCAGGCGCCCACCGCCGCCGACCCCGACGCCGCCCCGCGCACGGTGACCGTGGGCGGCTTCTCCAAGACCTACGGGCTCGCTGGGCTGCGCGTGGGCTACCTGCACGCGCCCAACGACGCCACGTTCGCCCGCCTGCTCGCCGCCTCCGAGGCCCCCTACACCGCCTATGGCGCCGCCACGCTCTCGCAGGTGGCGGCGGAGGCGGGGCTGCGCGAGGGCGAGGGGTGGCTGCGCGCGTTCCTCGACCACCTCCGCGCCCAGCGCGACCACGCCGCCTGCCGCCTCGGCGCGCTGCCGGGGCTGCGCTGTGATCGCCCGCAGGCCACCTACCTGCTGAGTCCCTACGTCGTCCGCGGTCTCCTCGAGGATCCGCTCCTCGCCCGCCACACGTCGGATTCCCTAGCCGCCTCGATTCTAGCGGAGGCGCGCGTGGCGCTCGTGCCGGGCAGCCCGCGCTTCTTTGGGGCGGGGG
>VGTA01000195.1 GCA_016874875.1 Deltaproteobacteria bacterium
CTGAGGGCGGCGCGCGGGGGCGCGGCGGGCGCCGAGGGCGCTGAGGGCGCTGAGGAGGGCGCGGCGGGGGGCGAGGGCGAGGGTGAGGGCGAGGGCGAGTGCGAGGGTGAGGGGGGAGGGAGGAGCGGGGGGGGCGCCGCGCTGGGCGCAGCCGGCGGCGTCGCGGAGGGCGAGGGGGCGGGGCGCGGAGCGCGGGGACTCGGCGTCGCCTCTCGGCTCCTGCCCTGCGCCCGGCGCACCGCCCGGCTCCGGCCCCTGCCCGGCGCCCTGCCCGGCGCCCTGCCCCGCGCCCTGCCCCGCGCCCTGCCCCGCGCCCTGCCCCGCCTCTTGCCCCGCGCCCTGCCCGGCGCTCGGCGCGCCCCCCGCCGGCGACGCGTCGCTGGCGGGGAGGGCGTCGAGGGCGGCGTCGCGCGCGCGCCACGGCTCAAGGGCGCCGTCGGCGCCCACGGCGAAGGCGTCGCGGGGGGCGAGGCCGGGCCAGGCGTCCCAGGCGAGGGCGTCGGGGGGCGCGGCGTCGGGGGGCGCGGCGTCGGGGGGGTCCAGGTCGGGGGGAGGCGGCGGCTCGGCGTCGGGCGGGGGGGGCGCGCCGGGGCGACTCAGCGGGTCCCCGGGCGCCGTCACCGCCCCCCCCGGCGCCGCGGCGCCGGGGCGCCAGAGGCAGGCGGGGTCGTTGAGCTCCACGGCGTTGCTGAAGCCGTCGAGGTCGGAGTCGAGCGCGCACACCTGCGCCCACTGCGCCTCGCCCGCCACCAGCGTGAGGAGCACGTCATAGCCAAAGGCGTTCACGGCGCCGCCGAGGGGGCTGAGGTGGCAGGTGAGGCACTGCAGCGCGCGGCCGTTGGGGACCTGCTGCACGCGCGCCGGGCGCGCCGCCGCGGGGGCGGCGAGCAGGGGCGCGAGCAGGGAGGCGCCCAGGGAGGCGCCCAGGGAGGCGCCCAGGGAGGCGCCCAGGGAGGCGCGGGCGCGCGGGTGAGGGCGGGCGAGGGGGCTCATGCGTGAGATTCCAGTGCGCGAGAGTCAGGGGCGTCCGCCGTCAGCGGCGCGCCGAGGTGGCAGGAGAGGCGCAGGCGGGGCAGGGCGCCCCCCCCGCCGGGCGGGCGGGCGACACGCTCCGCCGAGGAGCGCGGCGCCCAGCTCCCCCCCCACGACGCCGCCCACCCCTCCAGCCACAGCGCCGCGAGGTCGGCCTCCTGCGCGGGGTCGGTGAGGCGGCGCAGGGCGCCCCCCCGCGTCAGGCCGAGGAGCGCCCCCCCCACGCGCAGCAGCCGGAGCGGGCGCGCGCCCTCGTCCGCCGCCCGCAGCCCCGCGGGGAGCGCGCGGCGGGGGTCGGCGGGGGGCTCGAGGGCGTCGAGGCGGACGGCGCCGCCCGCCTCAGGGAGCGCCGTGGCGCGGGGCAGGAGCGGCTCGAGCAGGTCGAGGCGCGCCGGGGTGGCGCGGGGGTCGAGGGCGTCGCGCGGGGTGAGCCACACGCGCACCAGCGGCGCCGCGCTCACCCCCGCCGCCGCCCGCGCCGCCTCCTCCGCCGCCCGCAGCGGCGCCCAGGGCGCGGGCCCCCACGCCCAGCCCGCCAGCTCGGCCGCGAGCACGTCCACCCCGCTCGCCCCCGCCCGGAGCGCCTCAGCGAGCGCCGCGCGGAGGGGCCCCGCCGCGTGCGCGGGGGAGAGCGCCTCGCCCGCCGGCACCACATAGAGACGCTGCGCGCCCCGCAGCTCCCCCGGCAGCGCCCCCCAGGCGGCGCGCGCCACCGCCGCGTAGCGCCCCTCGGCACCCGCGCCCCCCCCGAGCGCCCACAGGCGCTCTGCGGCGCCGCCGCGGGCGAGGGCGAAGGCGGGCGCCCCCTGCGCGCACAGGCGGCGGCGGGCGGTCTCCACGGCGAGGGGGGCGGCGTCCACCCCCACCCACCGCCGCCCGAGGCGCGCCGCCACGGCGAGCGTGGTGCCGGAGCCGCAGAAGGGGTCGAGCACCACGTCCCCCGGGCGGCTGCTGGCGCGCAGGACGAGCTCGAGGAGCGCCTCGGGCTTCTGCGTGGGGTAGCCCACCCGCTCGCGCGCCTGAGAGTTGAGAATCGGCACCTCCCACACGTCCTCGCGGAGCTTGCCGAGGGGGTGCACCTGCACGGGCCGCCCAAAGCTCCTCGTGCCCCGGCGCGCCTGCGCCAGCGTCCCGGCGGCGTAGGGGAGGCGGACGGCGTCCACGTCAAAGAAGGCGTCGGGACTCAGGGCGTAGAAGAGGAGCGTGTCGTGCTTGCGCTTAAAGCGGTCGCTCACGCGCCCCGAGGGGTCCTTGTACCACCAGATCACCTCGTTGCGAAAGCAGCGCACCCCGAGCAGCTCGTCGAGGATGAGGCGCGCGGTGGCGCTCATGCGGTCATCCACGTGCACATAGACGGAGGCGTCGGGGGCGAGGAGCGGGAGGGCGGCGGCGAGGCGAGCGTAGAGCGCCTGCGCCAGACTCGCCGCGCCCTCCCCCCAGGCGTCGCGGTAGGCGAGGGTGTGGACCTCGCGCCCCCCCACCGCGACTCGCCCCTCGAAGTCCGCGCCCACGTTGAAGGGGGGGTCGAGGTAGAGCAGGCGCACGCCCCCCGCCGCCGCCAGGCGCGCGCGCCAGGGCGGGGCGGCGAGGGCGGCGAGGGCGGCGAGGTTGTCGGCCTCCACGAGCAGGTCGCGCCACGCGGCGCCCCCCGCGCCCCCCGCGCCCCCCGCGCCGGCCTCCTCCTCCCCCCACGCCTCCAGCGACAGGGTCAGCGGCGGCGGCGGCGGCGGGAGCGCCTTGTCGCCCCACAGGAGGCGCGGGGGGCCCTCATAGAGGCGCGCGGCGGCGGCGAGGAGGCGCGCGCCCTCCGCCCCCGTGAGGCGCGCGCCCGCCTCGCCCGCGCCCGCGCCCGCGCCCGCGCCCGCCGCCAGGGCCTCAAGGCGCGCGAGGAGCGCCCGCGCCTCCTCGCCCGCCGCCCCGCTCACGCCCGCCCCCCCGCCGCCCGCCGCGCGCCTCGGCGCCCGCGGAGGGCCAGCCACGCGGCGGCGAAGGCGAGGTCGAGGGCGGGGGCGAGCGAGAGGGCGCCGCGGGCGCCCTCCGTGAGCTCGAGGCCGAGGGGGGCGAGGAGGGGGGCGGCGAGGTCGGGGCGCAGGGCGGCGAGCTGCGCGAGGGCGAACGCCGGCGCGGCGAGCCAGGCGCCCACGGAGAGGGAGGCGGCGCCAAAGCCGAGCAGGGCGCTCAGGAGCGCCGCGAGGCTCAGGCGGCGGGCGGCGGGGGTGAAGAGGCGCAGGCGCGGCGGGCGCTCCCCGCTGAGGTAGCCGCCCTCGCCCTCGTCCGCGCCCTCGCCCGCGCCCTCGCTCTCGCCCGCGCCCTCGCCCTCGCCCGCGCCCTCCCCCGACGCCCGCGCCCTGTACTCCTCGAGCAGCGCCCGCCCCTCCGCCGCGCGCGCCGCCGGCACCAGCAGCCTGAGCGGCACATAGCCGCCCCCGAGCACGCCGAGCATGCGGCGGTGGTTGCGCCCCTGAATGAGCAGCGGCACCCCGCGCGCGGCGAACAGCGACGACAGCACCTCCGCCTCCGCGTCGCGCGCGAGCACCCCCACGCAGTCGAGCGCCGCGCTCGGCGGCGCGGGGCGCGGGGCGCTCAAGGCGCCTCGTCCGGCGGCGCGCTCGCCCCGCTCGGGGGGAGGGGCGCGAGGGCGGGCTTGACCGGCGGGTAGGGGATGGGGGAGCACGCCGGCAGGTTAAAGAGGTGACGCGAGAGCGGCTCGTAGTGGTAGCCGATCTGGACCTGCTCCCCCTCGATCTCGCGCCCCCCCTCGGCGCTCATGCGCGCGCTCATGGTGGCCTTGCGCCCCGAGCGGCACACCGTCTTGACCTCCACGAGCTCCTCTGCCCAGGCGAGCAGGTACTTGCTGCCCTCAAACGGCTCCCCGCGGAAGTCAGTCCGCAGGCCATAGGTGAGGGCGGGGATGTTGAGCTGGTCGCACACCATCGTCAGCTGCAGCACCTGCGCGGGGGTCAAGAACTGCGCCTCATCCACAAACACGCAGTCCACGGGGCCCGCGGCGCGGCGGGCGCGGATGTCCTCAAAGAGGTCAAAGGACTCCCCGAACGGGAACGCCGGCTCCTGCAGGCCGATGCGCGAGCTCACCACCGCCGCCCCGCCGCGCAGGTCGCGCTCGGGCGTATAGATCAGCGCCGTCATGCCCCGCTGCCTGTAGTTGTGCGCCGACTGCAGCAGGCTGGTGGTCTTGCCGGCGTTCATCGCCGAGTAGAAGAAGTAGAGCTTCGCCAAGAGGACCTCCCGCCGCGCTCAGAGCGGCCTCAGCCCATGATAGCCGCGACGCGCATACACGAGCGGCGCGCCCTCCTCCACCTCCACCGCCTCCACCTCGCCGATGAAGAGCGTGTGGTCCCCCGCGTCCACCCGCGACACCACGCGGCAGGCGAGGCGCGCCACGCTGCCGAGCACCGTGGGCAGCCCCGCCAGCGCCCCCCAGGCCGGCGTGAACCCGGCGCGCCCCCAGCCGGCGAAATGGTCGCTCTCGTCCACCTGCGTGGCGCTCAGCACGCTCACGGCGTAGCGGGGCTCGCGCGTGAGGTGGGCGTGCATCTGCGCCGTCTTGGCGACGCTCTCGAGCACGAGCGGGGGGCGCAGGGAGACGCTGATAAAGGCGCTCGCCGTCATGCCCACGGGGGCGCCCTGGGGGTCGAGGGTGGTGAGGGCGGTGACGCCGCTCGGGAACGAGCTCATCGCCTGCTTAAAGAGGGCGGCGAGGTCGCCCGCGGGCTCCTGAGGCGCGCCCATCAGGCCTCCTCGTCGGGGCCCACGCGGCCCATGAGCGCGGCGACGTGCTGGATCGAGAGCAGGTTGGTGGTGCCGCTGCGCCCCACGGGCACCCCCGCCGCCACCGCCACGAGGTCCTCGCTCTTGAGTCGCCCCGCCTCGATCATCACCTGGCAGGAGCGGCGCACCATGTTCTCCATGCGCCCATAGTGGCGCGCGGGGAGGGCGTACACGCCGTAGCTCAGGGCGAGGCGGCGGGCGGTGTCCATGTCGGGGGTGGTGGCGAGGATGGGCGCCTTGGGGCGAAAGCGGCTCATGCGGCGGGCGGTGCGCCCGGTGGAGGTGGGAATCACGATGGCGGCGAGGTGGAGCTCCTGCGCGGCGAACCAGGCGCTCTTGCAGATGAGCTCCGTGATCTCGCCGCCCACCTCGCCCGTGGGCGGCACCTGCGCGCGGCGCGCCACCTCCTCCTCGGCGATCTCGGCGATGCGCCCCATCATGCGGACGGCGTCAAAGGGGAAGCGCCCCACGCTCGTCTCCCCCGACAGCATCACGGCGTCGGCGCCCTCAAAGATGGCGTTGGCCACGTCGGAGGTCTCGGCGCGGGTGGGGCGAGAGTTCTGAATCATGGACTCGAGCATCTCGGTGGCGACGATGATGGTGCGCCCGCGGGCGCGGCACGCGTCGATCATGCGCTTCTGCACCACGGGCACCCGCTCGAGCGGAATCTCCACGCCGAGGTCGCCGCGCGCCACCATCAGCCCGTCGGAGGCGCGGATGATGTCGTCGAGGTTGTCGACGGCGTACTGGCTCTCCACCTTGGAGATGATCACGGTCTTGGCGCCCTCTTGGCGGAAGATCTCGCGGATCTGCGCCACGTCCTTGGCGTCGCCCACAAAGGAGGCGGCGAGGAAATCGGCGTTGTGGCGCGCGGCGAAGCGGATGTCGGACTCGTCCTGCGCCGAGACGAAGGGCATGGGGAGCTTCACGCCGGGGATGTTGACGCCCTTCTTGGAGGTGATCACGCCCCCGCGCAGCACGCGGCAGCGCAGCTGACCCTCCTCGCGCGCCTCCACGTTGAGGGAGATCTGCCCGTCATTGATGAGCACCTTGGTGCCCACCTCGAGGACTTGCGGCAGGTCGCGATAGGTGACATGGATGACCTCCGCCGTGGTCTCCGCCTGCTCCGCGCGCACGAGCACCTCGGCGCCTTCCTTGAGCGTGACGGGGGAGGACACCACGGTGGTGCGAATCTCGGGACCCTTGGTGTCGATAAGAATCGCCACCTCATCCGAGATCGTGCGGATATCCTGAATAACCGCGTCTGCCTCTTCTTGGGAGCTGTGACTCATGTTGATTCGGATGACGTTGCAGCCAGCCGCGATGAGCTCCTCAAGGGCCTCGAGGGAGCGCGTGCTGGGGCCGATAGTCGCGATGATCTTGGTTTTTCTCAAGGCTGTCTCGCAGTGTGCAGGGGAGGGGGGACGGGCGGGGACAGGGGCGGCGAGTGAGACGGCGTCACTCTACTCCCCTCGCGCCTCGCTGACTAGTGAGATCGCGCACGCGAGGAGCGTCGCGCCCACACGCTCGCGAGGGGGCGCGCTGAGGGCAGGGCGGGCGTGGGCGTGGGCGTGGGCGTGGGCGTGGGCGTGGGCGTGGGCGTGGGCGTGGGCGTGGGCGTGGGCGTGGGCGC
>VGTA01000196.1 GCA_016874875.1 Deltaproteobacteria bacterium
AGGGGGCGGAGAGGGCGGAGAGGGCGCAGGGGGCGCAGGCGGCGCAGGGGGCGCTGGCGGCGCTGGGGGCGCTGGGGGCGCTGGCGGCGCAGGGGGCGCGGGCGGCGCGCAGGGCGGCGCGGTGGGGCCTGATGGGCACGGCGGCCCGGTGCCCGCGGAGCTCCTTGACCTCCTGCAGGAGCGTGAGGGGTGGGGTCGAGAGACATCAGGGGGGCAGTGGGGGACCCTGTTTGTAGTGACAAATGTCTCCAACGACGGCCCCCGCTCGCTGCGCGCCGCCCTCGAGTCGCCTGAGCCGCTGTGGATCACGTTCGCTAGCGGGCTGAGCGGCGTCATTGAGCTGTCGTCGTCGATCTTGGTGGAGACCAACAAGACGCTCGACGGGCGGGGCGCTGATGTGCAGATTCGCACCGCGCGGGGCGGGGAGCCGTTCTCGGCGCTCGCCATCAGCGGAGTCAGCCAGGTGATCATCAGCCACATGCGCTTTGATGACGAGCTCGCCGACTGGAACCAAGACCGCCCGGGCTCACACGCGATTCGGGTCAAGAACGCTCAGCTCGTGTGGATTCACCGCTCCTCCTTTAGCCGCTGGCGGAGCGGGGCGGTCGCCGTGGCGCACGACCCCAGCGCGCCGGGCGGGATGCCCACCCACATCAGCCTCACGTGGTCCAAGCTCGACCAGCTCTTTCAGGGCGTGACCTGGACGGGGGACTTTGTGAGCTTTGGTCACAACTGGTGCAAGCGCGTGCGCCAGCACTGCCTCCGCATCAGCGGCGGCAAGGCGCACAGCCACGGCAACCTGATCGAGCAGTGGGGCGCCCCCGCCATCCAGAGCGCGCGCGAGGGGGCGCAGCTCTACGCGCAGGGGAACATGTTTGTGCCTGGCTCGAGCAACACGGTGAATCAGTTCCTCACGAACGGCAAGATCAAGCAGCGGCGGATGTATGCCTTTGGCGACGTCACCTTTGAGCGCGGCGCCGACGCCGTGCCCGAGAGCTTCTTGACGGAGTCGCATCAGGTGGGCGACGCCCCCTCCTGCGAGATGACCGACGCCCCCTGCTGGCGCGCGGCGCGCGCGGAGGTGGAGGGGGCGGGTCCTTAACGCCCCGCGCCCCGCGCCCCGCGCCCCGCGCTTCACATCTGAGCGTCGCTGTTGACCCGCGCGCGCAGAATGCGCTACTCCAAGTCGCCCTGAGTCACTCGATGAGTCACTCGATGAGTCACTCGATGAGTCACTCGATGAGTCACTCGATGAGTCGCTCTGTGGTTCACACTGGAGGAGCAAATGCTCACCCCTAACGCCGCCCGCCTCGCCTGCCCCGCCGCCTCGCCGCACGCGCGCCCCGCCCCGCCCCTCCGCGGTCCCCTCCGCGCGCGCCCCGCGTCGCTCCTCGCCGCCCTCGCCGCCCTCGCCGCCCTCGCCGGCGTCGGGGTGGGCGCCTGGGGGGGGGGGCGCGGCGAGGTGGGGGGCGCGGCGTGGGCGCAGGGAATCCCCAAGGCGAGTCCTGAGGCGCCGCAGTACATCGCCATCATCGAGCTCAAGAATCAGGCGGGGCTGAGCGCCGAGGAGGTGACGTACCTCACAGAGGTCATGCGCCAGGCGGCCAAGTACCTGCCCGTGGACAGCTACCCCCTGATCACCAAAGAGAATCTCTTTATGCTGCTGCCCCCCGGCACCCGCATCGAGGACTGCCAGGGGGAGTGCGCCGTGGACACGGGGCGCAAGATCGGCGCCACGTGGCTCATCACGGGGGAGGTGGTGCGAATCAGCGGCTCCCTCCGCGTCATGCTCGAGCTCTACCACACGCCGAGCAACGTCCGGAAGGGCAGCGACATCGTCAAGGGCGCCACCATCGACGAGCTCGAGAATCCGCTGCAGGCGGCGACCATGACGCTGCTCGGCGACCTCGACCCGAGTCTGCTGGCGAAGGCGGAGCGCATCCGCAGCGGCTTCGTCTTTAAGCGCGTGAGCGTGGGCGCCCTCCCCGAGCTGCCCGCGGGGGCGGAGCAGGCGGCGGAGGAGGCGCTCAAGGGGGTGCCGGCGGCGCGCGCGGACCTCAAGAGTCTCGGCTTTAAGGACATCAACGTCGAGGAGCTCGAGGCGTACGACAAGGCGCTCAAGCTCGAGGGCGACGCGCGCGCCACCCCCGAGCAGCGCCTCGCGCAGTGGCAGGAGGTGGCGCGCTTCCCGCGCCTCGCCCCCGCCGCGCAGGAGCAGGTGGCCAAGTGGAGCAACTTCCTCGCCCGCCGCCGGGAGCTCGAGGCCAAGCGCCTGCAGGCGATCGCGCAGCTCAACGCCCTCAAGGGCGAGGACCGCCGCGCCGCCGAGGAGCGCGACCGCGAGAAGCAGGCGGCGTGGGCCAAGCTCTCGCGCCTGCTGGGGCTGAGCGTGATCGAGGACGCCGACAAGGGGAAGTGGGTGGAGGCGTTCTTGGACGCCTACGGGGTGCTCCCCGAGCTCAACGAGCACGCGCGCTCGCCGCTCCTCACGCCCTTCTTGAGCGCCGCGCCCCTGTCGACGCGCCTCCCCGCCCTCGAGGCGCAGGGGCGCGCCGAGCTCGAGGCCCGCGCCCGCCGCGCTGAGGAGATCGAGCGCCGCCTGTGCTCGCTGTCCGACGACAAGGAGTGGACGGGGGGCCGCTGCGCGCCCCTGAGCGAGCGCCGCGCCTGCGAGGGGCGGCAGATGCGCTGGGAGGAGGGCGCGTGCCGCGAGACCGCCGCCTCGTGCGGGGGGCGCGGGCTCGTGCTCGAGGGCGCCTCCTGCGCCCTGTCGCCCGAGGCGCGCGCCGCCGAGGAGGACAAGCGCCGCCGCCAGGAGGAGGAGGCCGCCTACGAGCGCGCGCGCTCCTCGCTGCGCGCCCTCGCGCTCAACGTGGCGGGGGACGGCGAGTCGATCTATGAGCTGTCGTCGCAGAGCGACGCGGGCTTCGATCGCCAGAATCTGTCGCTCGACGCCGCGCGCCTCCTCGGCGCGCTGAGCGTGTCCCTCAACATGACCACGGGGGACGCGCAGGGCTTTGGGGTCTCCACGGCGGGGCTGAGCGTCGAGCGCAAGACCGACGGGGGGGGCACGCTCGGGTTTGGGTTCTATTACCCCTTTGGCGGCAGCGCGCCCGCCGACCGCGCGCGCGCCTTTGAGGCCAAGCGCATGAGCGCCTTTGGGGACCGCTGGCGCTGGGACGCCGAGCGCGTGAGTCTCACGCTGCCCATGAGCGTGGCGGCGCCCCTCCGGCGGGGGGCGTGGGACCTCCGCGCGTCGCTGACGCCGGTGGTGGCGCTCGGCGGCGAGGAGCACGCGCTCCCCCCGGGGGTGGACCCGGCGTGGGCGGGGGCGCAGGAGACCCACACCTTTGAGCTCTACACGCAGACGGCGCTGTCGCTCAGCCGCCTCGTGGGGTCGGGCGGGAGTCTGGCGGGGCTGCGCTACCAGGCCCACTACTCGCTCACCGCCACCTCGGGCGCGGCGCAGGGGGCGTGGGCGCCCTACGTGCACATCCGCCTCGGCGACTCCGCCGCCATCAAGCTCGAGGGGCTCTTCTACTCACGCCGCCCCACCCTCGCCGCCTTCAACAACCTCGACGAGCACAGCCTCCGCGCCGCCCTGTGGTTCAACACCGACCGGGGCTCTCAGAGCGCGGAGCTCTGCAAGGCGACGCTCTACACGGGGGTGGGCGTGGGGACGATCTACGCGATCTATAAGGGGATTATGGCGCTCGCAGACTCCAGCGATTCGTCCGACTCTTCGTCCAACAGCGAGACGGACGGCGCGACGGTGGGGCTCTACACCCTCGGCTACCTCGCCGTGCTCACGCTCCCCTCGGTGTTGATCGCGAACGCGGATGACATCTGTGAGTGAGGGGCTTTGTGAGTGAGCGGCTTTGTGACCGCGTGACCAAAAGACCTAGCGCCGAGAGTGAGTCCCCCGTGACCCTGCACAGCCCCCGCCCCTCAGCGCCGACGCGCCCCGTCACCCCCTCGCTGCCCCCTTCGCTGCCCCGCGCGCTGCCCCGCGCGCTGCCCCGCGCGCTGCCCCGCGCGCGCTCCATTGCGCCGCTGCTCGCGCTGACCCTCGCGGCGGGCGCGGCGCCTCACGGGGCGGCGCGGGCGGGGGCGGAGCCGGCGGTCCGCGTCAGCGGGCAGCTCGGCGCGCTCGATTCGCGCGTGAGCGACACCACCACCGGCGGCGACTTCTTTGAGGCCTCCTGGCGCGTCGCCCCCTCCGAGCTCATCAGCTACGAGGGCGCCGCGGCGCAGGGGCTGCTCGTGCGGGACTACTTTAACGACGCGCGCCTCGAGTCGCTCCTGCCGCAGCCGCTCAGCGCCCCGGCGGGGGCGCCGCTGGAGGGCGGCGGGGTGCGCGTGACGCAGGAGCAGCGCCACGCCCTCCACCTCCACAAGCGCCTCGAGACGGTGGACCTCGGCGCCTCCTACGCGCTCATACGCCCGCAGCGCGACGCCCCCATCGGCGCGCGTCAAGACTCGCTGCTCGACCACAGCGCGCTCTCCCTCAACGCCGGCCTGCGCCCCGTGAAGGGCGTTGAGCTCCGGGGGCGCTACACGAGCGTGGGGTTTGGCGAGCTGTGGGCGCAGGGCTTCTTTGGGGGCACCAAGGGACTCAGCCCCACGGCGGAGATCCAGCAGCGCGCCTCCGCCGCCGACCCCGGCGGCGCCCTGGTCCCCGTTGAGGCGTCCACCCTCGCGCGCTGGGACCGCGCCGAGCTCGCCGCCACCCTGTCGGCGTGGGACGTGGCCCTCCCGGGCCTCTCCCTCGACGCCGGCTACGCGCGGCGCTCCTATGGGGGGCAAGCCGGTGGTGGCGGCGAGCGCGCCGGGGAGCGAATCGGGGGACGCGCGCCGCGTCGACCAGCTCATGTTCGCCGCCGTCGGCTACCGCCACGCCCTCACCCTCGGCCCCGTGTCGCTGCGCGCCGGGCTCTGGGTGGCCTACGAGCGCAACACCTCCACCCAAAACCGCAAACTCGGCGGGCGCTTTGAGGCCAACGCCTACTCCTTCTCGCGCCTCCGCCTCCGCCCCAGCGCCAGCGCCTCCTGGGGCGCCGCCACGCTCGCCCTGAGCTACGAGCACGCCTCCCGCGACTACGCTGCCCGCCGCGTGACGGAGGGCGACGCGCTCGCCAATGACCTCTCCTCGCTCCTGCGGGCGGAGGGCCGCTATGCGCTCGGTGATGGGGCGGAGGTGGGGCTCTATGCGCTGAGTCAGGACGTCTCGTCGAACCAGACGCTCGCGCACTTCTTTGCGTCTAAGGCGAGCGTGACGCAGGTGGGGCTGCTGGCGCGCTTCTATGCGGAGTGAGGGGGGGTGGCAGGCGGCTGCGTGTAGGCACGCTCAAGCCTCAAGCGCTCACGCCC
This sequence comes from Deltaproteobacteria bacterium, assembly GCA_016874875.1. Classification (GTDB taxonomy): domain Bacteria; phylum Myxococcota_A; class Bradymonadia; order UBA7976; family VGTA01; genus VGTA01. The sequence goes on from VGTA01000196.1 coordinate 5,371, forward strand.
CCGAGCGGGCGCGGCGAGCGCCCGCGCCCTGCGCGCTAGACCCCTAGACCCCCTTGAGGGGCCCGCTCTGCTTGGAACGCGGCTTGCGCGTTGACCTCTGCGGCGCTCTCTTGGGCTGCGCCTGCTTGACCTGCGCCTTCTTGGCCTGCGCCTGCTTGACCTGCGCCTTCTTAGCCTGCGCCCTCTTGGCCTGCGCCTGCTTGGCCTGCGCCCTCTTGGCCTGCGCCTGCTGCTTCGCCAGCGCCGCCTGAGCCTTTTTCGCCGCCTGGGCCTTTTTCGCCGCCTGCGCCCGCTGCTGGCGCGCCTTCTGAGCGGCGGCGCGGCGAGCCGCGGCCTCCTCGCGGGCCTTGTGGAGCGCCTTGCGCGCCTTAAAGGCCTTGAAGGTCCTCTGGAGGCTGCGCTGGATGGTGGCGATCATGCCCGCCTGCCGCGCCTGCGCCTTGCCGCGCTGCTCCTGCGACACGCCGCGCTGGTAGCTCGCGGACTCCCCGGCCCCGGAGCGGTCCACCCAGTACGCCTGGTGGTCGTCGCGGCCCACGTCGAGGTGGATGAAGCGCCCGTTGGGGTAGTAGCCGATGCCGGAGAGCGGGAAGTTCGCCTTGCAGTACTCCCACACCTCCTTGGGGTCCACGCCGCGCACCCGAAAATCCACCGCGTGGCCGTTGTGGTGACGACTCGTCTTGCGCTCGTTGACGCGCAGGCCGCTCAGAATCTGAAGCTCGGCGTCAAAGTGGTGGCCCACCAAGTAGAGGTACCAGAGCAGGCGGTCCTGCACATAGCAGTCATACATGCGCCAGCTCGCGTCGCCCTCATAGCCCAGGTTGAACGTGTAGCCCACCTCGCACGCCCGCTTGGCGCGCCAGTCGCCGAGCAGCGACAGCATCGCGAGGCGCCCCTTGGGGATGATCTGCTGCTTGTCGTTGATCAGGGCGAGCGGGGGCAGGCGCATCTGGCGGTTTATGTGGTACAGGTGGATGTGCCCGCGCTTGACCACGCAGGCGCGCTTGCCCTTGCTCACGCCGCGGCGGCAGCGCTCGGTGGGCTTGGGGG
>VGTA01000197.1 GCA_016874875.1 Deltaproteobacteria bacterium
GGGGGGGGGGCGGGGGGGGCGGGGGGCGCGGGGCCGGCGGGGGGGGGGGGGGGGCCCCTAGGCGGGGGGGGGCGCCTTACGCGGGGCGGCGCCGTGGGCACACACTGCACACTGCACACTGCACACTGCACACTGCACACTGCACACTGCACACTGCACACTGCGCACTGTGCACTACACGCTACACAATCATAGCAAACAGCACGACAGCACGCCCACCCACCCACGGAGGTTGACGATGAAGCTCACCTGCGCTCCGAGCACTCTCCGCGACGCCCTCGACGCTCTCCGCGCGCTGCCCCCGAGCGCCCCGCGCGCCCTCGCCCTCGAGGACGGCGTCTACGCCGAGCCGCTCGAGCTCGACGGCGGCGAGTGGCGCGTTGAGCTGGGCGCGGCGAGCTGGCGGGGCGCGGCGCTGCGCGCGTGGGGGGGCGCGCGCGTCCACATTACCGGCGAGCGCCTCCACGCCGCCGCCCCCGAGGCGCTCTGGGTGCGCGACGCCGCCCTCACCGTTGAGGGACTCGCCGTCTCCTGCCGAGGCGGGCACGCCCTGCGCGCCGAGGGCGCCGCCGCCGTGCAGCTCACCCGCGCCCGCCTCCACCACGCCGGCGGCTGCGGGCTGCTGGCCTCGGGGCCCGTGGCGCTGCGCTGCGACGGCGTCACCTTTGAGTGGTGCGGACTCGACGAGCGCCCGCGCGGCGAGAGCGAGCACGAGAGCGACGGCGTGTGGCTCGAGGAGAGCCCCGCGGGGGCGCCCCGCGCCCGCTTTGAGGGCTGCGCCTTCGCGCGCAGCCGAGGCGACGGGCTCTACGCCAAGGCGGGCGAGGTGGAGCTCGTGGGGTGCGCCTTTGAGGGCAACCACGTCAACGGCGCCTACGGCGGCGCCGGCGCGCGCCTACGCCTCTCGTCCTGCGAGTTCACCGAGAGCGTGGAGGCGGCCGTGGGCGTGAGCGGCGGCGAGGCGCGCCTCGAGGGCTGCGCGCTGCGCGGGGGGGAGGGGGTGGCGCTGTTCGCCCTCGACGGCGCCCGCGTCCACGCCGAGCGCTGCGCGCTCCTCAGCGGGCGGCGGGCCGCGGCGCTCATCGACGCCGGCGCGGCGCTCACGCTCTTGGACTCCACGTGGGGCGACGGCGCCCCCGAGCTGGGGGGGGCGCCCGTGGGGGTGAGCGTGAGCGGCGGGGCGCGGGCGCGCTTCGCGCGCTGCGAGGGGCGCGGCGCGCGCGGGGCGCTGCTGGCGGCGCAGGACGGCGGCGTCGTGGAGGCGGAGGGGCTGCGCCTGCGCGGCGGGCAGGTCTGCCTCGCCGCGCGCGACGCCGGCGACCTGCGCCTGAGCGCCGTCACCCTCGAGGGCGCGCGCGACGCGGGACTCATGGTGGAGGGGCGGCGGCGCGGGGAGGCGGCGGCGCCCTTTGAGCTGCGCGACGTCCACGCCCTCGACTGCGGCGCCGCGGGCCTGTGGATGAGCGACGAGGCGCGCGTGGACTGGCGCGGCGGCGCCCTCCGCGGCGGCGAGCGGGGGGCGCAGCTCTCGGGGGACGCTGCCCTCGCCCTCGCCGCCTGCGACCTGAGCGACCACGCGCGCGCGCAGGTCACGCTCTCGGACCGCGCCGCGCTCACCGCCGCCGGATGCGCGCTCCGGGGGCGCTACCAGCCCCTCCACGGCGCGCCGCGCAGCCAGGACGCCGGGGTGGAGGCGTCGGGGGAGGCGCGCGTGCGCCTCACCGACTGCCGCCTGAGCGACCACGGGCGCGCGCAGGTCTCGCTCCACGGCGGCGCGCGCGGCGAGCTGCGCGGCTGCCTGCTCGCCCGCGGCGGCGACGCCGGCGCCTTTGTGACCAGCGGCGCCCACCTGCGCGTGGAGGGCGGCGAGGTGCGCGCCCACCTCAGCGCCGGCCTGTGGGTGGAGCGCGGCGGCGCCCTCGAGGCGCGCGGGGTGGAGGTGCGTGATCAGGAGAGCGGCGGCGTGTTTTGCCGCGCGGGGAGTCGCGCCCACCTCGAGGGCTGCGCGCTGCGCCACAACCGCAAGGCGGGCCTCGACGTGGAGGGCGGCAGCGAGGCGTGGCTGCGAGGCGGCGTGGTGCAGGGCGGCGGCGGGAGCGGCGTGATCTTCCAGCGCGGCGCCCGGGGCGGCGTGAGCGGCGCGCGCGTGGAGGGGCACCCCGTCGCCGCCCTCGCCCTCTGCGCCGGCGCCGCCCCCAGCGTGGAGGACTGCGAGCTGAGCGCTGGCGAGGGCGTGGCGCTGTGGCTCGAGCGGGGCGCGGAGGGCGCCGTGCGCGCCTGCTGGCTCTACGGCCCCCCAGGGCGCGAGCTGGTGGCGGAGGAGGGGGCGCGCACGCGCCTTGAGGGGAACCGCCTCGCCGACGAGGGGGAGCGCGACGGCGGCGAGGGGCACTAGCGGGGGGCGCTCGCGGGGCGCGCTCGCGAGGGGCGCTCGCGGGGCGCGCTCGCGGGGCGCGCTCGCGGGGCGCGCTCGCGGGGGGCGCTACCGGGGGCGCGCCGCGCGCCCGAGGCGCTCAAAGTCGCCGTCTCGCGGGTGCAGGCGCGCGCCAAGGGCGGCGAGGCGGGCGGCGAGGTCGAGCGCCCGCGCGTTGAGGAGGTCGATGATCAGATTCTTGGCCTCCGCTAGGTAGTTGAGCTGCTGCGCGCGCAGCTGCTCGCGCAGGCTCCCCGCGGCGCCCTTGGCGGCGGCGGTGGCGCGCTTGGAGGCCGCGGCGCCGGCGGTGAGGGCGCGCAGGTACGCCTCCGCCGCCCCCCCCTCGTCCCCCGCCGCCGCGCGCGCGCGCGCCTCACGCAGCCCCTCCCGCGCCGCGAGCAGCGCCACGGCGGCGGCGGCGCCGGGGGGCGGGGACTCGTCGCCGTCGAGACCGAGGGCGGCGCGGGGGCTCCCGAGGAGGCGGGCGGCGGCGGCGCCCCCCCCCTCGGCGCGCGCGCGCTCCGCGAGCGCCTCAGCGAGCGAGACGCGCAGGGCGCTGACATAGACGTCTCGCCCGTCGTGCGCCGCGAGCTGCGCGAGGTAGGCGCGCGCCTCGTCGAGCCGCGCAGGGCGCGCGCCCCCCCCGCTCAGGAGCGCCGCGATGTGCTGGGTGTACACCGCGAGCAGGTTGTGCTGCAGGCGCTCGTCGCCGGGGAAGAACAGCAGCGCCTTCTGGTAGGCGAGGGCGCGGTCGGGGAGCGTGGGGAAGGCGTCGCTGAGGCCCATGTGGTTGGTGTAGATGAGCCCGAGCAGCTCCGTGAGCTCAAGCTCGCGGCGGTCGCGGTAGCGCGAGCGGGGCACCGAGACGACCCCCTGCGGGAGCGCGATGTCGCGCCCGGGGTTAAAGCCATAGGCGGTGGTGGTCTCCACATCCCACGCGCGCCCCGCGAGCGCCGTGGGGTGCTCATAGACGCGGCAGAAGGCGTGCCGCTCCACGGCCACCCCGCGCACGTTGAGGCCGAGGCGCAGCCCGATGATTCCGTAGAGCAGGCACGACGAGAGGCAGTTGTACTCGCCGCGGCGGATGAGCGCCACGGCGTCGGTGGCGCTGGCGCGGTAGCGGGTGAGCGCCTCAGCGTGGAGCCAGCGCAGCAGGTGGTCGGCGCGCGCCTCCGGCGCCGCGTGGGGGCGCAGCGCCTCCTCCGCGCGCCGCGCGAGGTCGTCCACCCACCGCCGCGCCCGCGCGAGGTCATCCTCCTCGCGCACCCCCGAGGCGATCAAGAAGGCGTCGGCGAGGCTCCAGCGCTCGAGGCGGTCGTCGCGCAGGTCCCTAAAGAAGCGCGCCTCGAGGGCGGTGGTGCCGCGCAAGTCCACGCCCCCACGCGCCAGCGCGCGCCGGGGCGCCCCCCCGAGGAGGAGAGCGGCGCCGAGGAGGAGAGCGGCGAGCAGCGCGAGGCTGAGGGCGGCGGAGGGGTGACTCATGGGGTGACCCTCAAGGATTTTCTCAGAGATTGCTAGGGCGACGCGCGCGGGGGTAGCGTTTTTGCGCTTTGGGGGATAGATATATGAGGATGTCTGAGGTCGCGAGGATGTCGCTCGGGCCTCACGTCACCCCCTCACCCTCACGGGAGATGACCACTTGAACAACGTCTATGAGGTCGCGCAGGCCCAATTCGAGAGAGCGGCGAACGCCCTAAACCTCGACAGCAAACTGAGGCTGATCCTCTCGCAGCCCAAGAACGAGCTGATCGTGAACTTCCCCGTGCTGATGGACAACGGTGCGTTTCGCCTCTTCAAGGGGTACCGCATCCAGCACAACAACATCATGGGCCCCTACAAGGGCGGCATACGCTACCACCACGAGGTGCACCTCGACGAGGTGAAGGCGCTGGCGGCGTGGATGACGTGGAAGTGCTCGCTGATGGAGATCCCGTTCGGCGGCGCCAAGGGCGGCATCAAGTTTAACCCGCGCGAGCACAGCGCGCAGGAGCTCGAGCGCATCACCCGCCGCTTCACCCACGCCCTCGGCAGCAACATCGGCCCCGACCACGACATCCCCGCCCCCGACATGGGCACCAACGCGCAGACGATGGTGTGGATGATGGACACCTACATGAACGGCGTCCCCCACGACCGCAAGAACGCGGTGCGCGGGATCGTGACGGGCAAGTCGGTGACCTCGGGCGGCAGCCTCGGGCGCAACAAGGCGACGGGGCAGGGCCTGGCGTTCGCGGTGCAGGCCTGGGCGCGCGAGCACAACTTCAACCTCGCCGGCGGCGATTTCACCGTGCAGGGCTTTGGCAACGTGGGCTACCACGCCGCGCAGATTCTCACCAACGGCGGCTCCACGCTCAAGGCGGTGATGGACCACACGGGCGCCGTCCGCAACCTCAACGGCATCGACCCCGAGGCCCTCCTCGCGCACTGCGCCGAGACCGGCGGCGTGGCGGGCTACGCGCGCGCCGAGGCGATCAGCCGCGAGGCGTTCTTCGCCACGCGCGCCGACATCTTCGTCCCCGCCGCCCTCGAGATGCAGATCACCGCCGAGACGGCGCCGCTGATGAACTTCCGCCTGGTGGCCGAGGGCGCCAACGGGCCCACCGACCTCGACGGCGAGCGCATCCTGCTCGAGAAGGGCACGGAGTTCCTCCCCGACATCCTCGCCAACGCGGGCGGCGTGACGGTGAGCTACTTTGAGTGGCTGCAGAACCGCCGCGCGGAGTCGTGGACGGAGGAGCGCGTGGACGAGCGCCTGCTCTCCAAGATGAACGCCGCCTACGAGCACATGCGCGCCATCGCGCGCGAGCACAAGGTGGACAACCGCACCGCCGCCTACATGCACAGCGTCAAGCGCGTGCAGACGGTGTACCGCGAGCGCGGGATCTTCCCCTGAGCCGCGGCTGAGCGAGCGTGGCGAGGCGCGCGCCCGAGGGGCTGCCCGAGTCGCACCGCGCGCTCCTAGAGCGCGAGGTGCAGTGCGCGCACCGCGCCCTGCCGCGCCTCGCGCTCTTTGACCTCGACGAGGCGCGCGCCTGCGCCTACGAGGGCCTCCTGCGCGCCACGGCGAGCTTTGACCCGCGCCGCGGCGTGCCCTTTGAGCGCTACGCCAAGCTGCGCATCCGCGGCGCCATCCTCGACGGGCTGCGGGCGTCGACCTCCTTTGGGCGGGCGGGGCTGGCGCAGCTGAGGGCGCTCGAGCGCGCCTATCAGGCGCAGTCGCTCGCCGAGGAGCCCGCCGCCGCCCCCCCCGAGGGGCGCGCGCCGCCGCCGGAGCTGGGGGCGGCGGGGGCGGGGCTGTGGGGGAGCTTTCGCGAGCTCCGCGGCCTCGCCACCGCCGTGGCGCTCGAGCTGCTCTCGAGCGCGCCGCAGGACGAGGAGGAGGCGCTGCTCGACTCGCTGTCGAGCGAGCGCGAGCGCGCGCGCCTAAGCGCCGCCTTCGCCCGCCTGAGCGAGGAGGAGCGCGCCCTCCTCTCGGCGGTCTACGACCTGCGTGGGCGCGGCGAGTCCGCGAGCTCGTACGCGGAGGCGCAGGGCGTGGGGCGCGCGGCGGTGTCCAAGCGCCACGCCAAGGCCCTGCGCCGCCTGCGCGCCCTCGCGCTCCTCGGCCTGGACGCCCCAGACGCCCCAGACGCGCCGGACGCGCCGGACGCGCCGGACGCGCCGGACGCCCCGGACGCCCCGGACGCCCCGGATGCCCCGGATGCGCCGGATGCCCCGCCCGAGGGCAGCGCCTTGCACGCCGCCCTGCGCGCCGCCCTGCGCGCCGCCCTGCGCGCCGCCCTGCGCGCCGCTCTGCGCGCTGTCCCGCGCGCTGTCCCGCGCGCCGCCCCGCGCGCGCTCCCCGCGCCCTCCCCGCTCGCGCAGCCCAAGAGACGCGAGCGGGCGCGCCTCCCCTCAGCGCTGTCAGCGCTTCAGGGAGCGCAGGACGTCTGAGTAGGAGCGGCGCTTGGGGAAGCTCTCGCCGGGCTCTTGGGGCGCCTGGGCAGGGGGGGCGGTGGAC
>VGTA01000198.1 GCA_016874875.1 Deltaproteobacteria bacterium
TATGTCTGCTCACGCCCTGCCCCCCCGCGCCCTGCGCCGCGCGCCGGCGCTCACAGCACTCACAGCGCTCACAGCACTCACAGCGCTCACAGCGCTCACGGCGCTCACGGCGCTCACGGCGCTCACGGCGCTCACAGGAATCGCCGCGCGAGAGGCGCGCGCGCAGCCCGACCCGCCCGAGGGGCCCGCCGAGGCCCTCTGCGCCTCCACCCCCTTCAGCTGCGCCGTGGAGCGGGCCATCAACCTTGGTTTGCAGTACACGCGGAGCCAGGAGAGCGGGGGGCGGCTCGGCGGCGGGGTCAACCACAACTTCTTGGGGATTCTGGCGCTCCTCGAGAAGCACCGCGGGATTGGCTGGCGCGGGCCCGTGCTCGGCTACGACGGCCTGCCGCTCGAGGACCGCGCCATCGTGGAGCGCCTGGTCCGCGCGCACATCAACGGCTACCCCGTCCACGCCAACCCCGCCGCCGCCCCCTACAACTACTCCGTGGGCGGCGGGCTGATGGCGCTCGCCACCTTCTTGCTGACGGGGGGGCCCGACGACGTGGGCGCCAACGTCACCGTCACGCAGGCCATCGCCAACGCGGTCATGGCGGTGCAGGACGCGCAGGGTGCGCTTCTGCCCAGCAACAACGGCGGCTGGAACTACTTCGCCCCCGAGGGGAACGGCGACCTGTCGGTGACGCAGTTCGCGGTGGCGGGGCTGTCGGCGGCGGAGAACGTGATCGCGGGGGCGCGTGACGCCTTCCCGCCCCTCCTGCCGTACCTGATGTCGGCGCAGCCCGCCGACGGCGGGCTCAAGTACCGCCCCGCCGGCAGCGCCTCGTCGAGCTCCATGACCGCCACGGGGCTGTGGTGCTATCGCCTCGCAGAGGTGCCCGTGGAGGACGAGCGCGTGCAGGGCGCCCTCGGCTGGCTCCGCGCCAACTACCGCTATGACACGATGGTGGGGCCCCACACCCCCGTGAGCACCTTTTATTACATCTGGGCGGCGGAGAAGTCGCTCACCGTGTCGGAGCGCGCGAGCGACCCCGACCTGGTGACGGGGCTCGATTTCGGCGACCGCGTGCCCGCCCGCCTCAACTACCCCGAGGAGGCGCCGAGTCACTACTTTGACTTCGCCTACACCCTCCTGCAGTGGCAGGACCCCGCCACGGGGGAGTGGGGCAACGAGCACGGCGGCAGCCCCCGCGGCTGGACGCCGCTCTCGTCGCACCATTTCGCGCTGCTCACCCTCGAGCGCTCCCTCGGCGGCGCCTGCGTGGACATCGACGGGGACGGGACGTGCGGGCTCGAGGACAACTGCCCCGAGCTCCCCAACCCCGACCAGGCCGACGAGGACCAGGACGGCGTGGGCGACGCGTGCGACAACTGCCCCAAGATCATCAACCGCGCCCAGGACGACACCGACGCCGACGGCCTCGGGGACGCCTGCGACCGCTACCTGTGCGTGCCCGACGGGCAGCCCGAGCTGTGCGACGGACTCGACAACGACTGCGACAACCTCGTGGACCAGCTCTTTGACGGCTCGCCCGTGATTCCGCCCGACCCCTGCGAGACGGGGCTGGTGGGGGCGTGCGCGGCGGGGATATCGGTGTGCAGCCAGTTCGGGCGCATCGCCTGCGCCCCGGCGACGGGCGCCTCCGAGGAGGCCTGCGACGCCGCCGACAACGACTGCGACGGCGTGATCGACGAGGGGGCGCGCAACGCCTGCGGCTTCTGCGGCGCGCCCTTCGCGGAGCGCTGCGACGGCGCCGACGACGACTGCGACGGGCGCGTGGACGAGGGCGGCGACGCGCTGTGCGCCGCGGGCACCTACTGCGCCCCCGGGGGCTGCGCGCCCCGCTGCCGCCTCGACGCGCCCGTGGGGGACGAGTGCCCCGCGGGGCGCGGCTGCCTCGACGGCCTCTGCGTGCCCCTGTGCGCGGGCGTGCGCTGCGCCCCGGGGCAGACCTGCGAGCCCGCCACGGGCGTGTGCGTGGACCCGTGCGCCGGGGTGTCGTGCGGGGCGCGCGAGGTGTGCGTGGGGGGCGTGTGCGGGCCGGACGACTGCGAGTTCCGCGGCTGCCCCGAGGGGCGCCGCTGCGAGCTCGGCTACTGCGCCCCCGACCCCTGCGCCGGCGTGGAGTGCGGGGAGCGCTCCTTCTGCCGCGGCGGGGAGTGCGTGTTCTCGTGCGCGGCGCTGAGCTGCTCGTTTGGCGAGGAGTGCGTGGATGGGCGCTGCGCGAGCGCCCGCTGCAGCGGTCTTTTGTGCGCCCCAGGGCAGGTGTGCCTCGACGGCCTCTGCGCCCTCGACGCCTGCGACCCCGCGTCGTGCCGCGCCGGCGAGGCCTGCGTGGGGGGGCGCTGCGCCCCCGACCCGTGCGCGTTTGTGACCTGCCCCGCCCTCGAGCGCTGCGAGGTGCGCCAGGGGCTCGCGCAGTGCGTGGCCGGGTGGGTGGACGCGCCCCCGCCCCCGCAGGGCGGCGAGCCCCCGAGCCTAGATTCGTTTGAGTTCCCTGCGCCTGAGCGCGCCGGGGCGGAGGCGGGGACGAGCCTGAGCGCGGGCGCGGGCGCGGAAGCGCAGGCGGGCGCAGGGGCGGTCGGGGGGGCGGAGCCCGCCGCGGGCGCGCCGGCGACCGACGCGGCGCCCGCCCCCGCTGAGGGCTGCGCGCAGCGCTCCGCCCGCGGTGCGCCCGTGAGCGCGCCCGTGAGCGCGCCTCTGCTCGCGGCGCTCGCCCTTCTCGGCGCGCGTCGCCCTCGCGCGCGTCGCGGTTGATGCGCGCGCCGCCGGCGCTCGCGCGTCCCTCGCGCCCAGCCCTCCAGCGCGGCGCGTGGCGCGCGGCGCGGTGCGTCACGCTGTGCGCGGCGCTCGTGGCGCAGGGGTGCAGCGGGGGGGGCGCGGAGGTGGAGGCGGGCGCGGGGGCGGGCGCAGGGGCGGAGGCGGGGGCGGGCGCAGGGGCGCAGGCGGGGGCGGGCGCAGGGGCGGAGGCGGGGGCAGAGGCGGGGGCAGAGGCGGGCGCGGGCGCCCTCGCGCCGCCGCCGCCCACGGCGCCCATCGCGCCCTATGACCCGCTCCCGCTCGTGGACCCCCTGGTGGCGACCGGCGGGCGGGGGGCGGAGGTGGCGAGCGTCTCTCCGGGGGCGAGCGCGCCCTTTGGGCTCACGCTGACGGGCCCGGACACCTACGCGCTCCCGTATGTGCCGCCCTACCACTGCGCGGGCTACTACTACCACGACACGCACATCCAGGGCTTCTCGCACACCCACGCGCACGGCATGGGCGTGGTGGACTACGGGGGGGTGTCGCTGATGCCGCGCGCGGGGTGGGCGCTCGCGATGCGCGACCTCGACGCCCGCCGCGCGCCCTTCCGCCACGCCACGGAGGAGGCGAGCCCCGGGCGCTACGCCGTCACCCTCGACGATGACGGCACGCGCGTGGAGATCGTGGCCACCCTCCGCGGCGCGCACCACCGCTACGACCTCACCCCGCCGCCCGGCGCCCCCCCGCCCGACCCCCTCGACCCCCTCAGCCCCGCCCAGCTCGCCGCCACCCCCGCCCTCGTCGTGGACCTCGGGGAGAACCTGTGGGGCGTGGAGACGGCGGGGGCGTGGGCGCGGGTGAGCGCGGGGGGGGAGGTGGAGCTCTACCAGCGCGTCGCGGGCGCCTACAGCCGACGGTTTGGGGGCGCGCGCCACTTCGCCGCCCTCCGCCTCGACCCCGCGCCCGTGGCGGTGACCCTCTGGCGCGACGGCGAGCCGGCGCTGCCGCCCCGCGCGCTCGAGGCGGGCGCGCCGCTCCAGGTGGACGGCGAGTCGGTGGGGCTCGCGCTGCACTTCCCCGTCGGGACCGCGCGGGTGGACGCGCGGGTGGCCCTCTCCTTTGTGGACGAGGAGGGCGCGCGCGGCAACCTCGCCGCCGAGCTGCCCGACCTCGACCTCGCCGCCCGCCGCGCCGAGGTGGAGGGGCAGTGGCGCGCGCGCCTCGGCCGCCTCCGCGCCCGAGGCGGCGACCCGCGCGCCGCGGAGCACCTGCGCCGCCTCACCACCGCGCACTACCACGCCCTGCTGATGCCCTCCCGCCACGACGACGCCGATGGGCGCTACCGCGGCCTCGACGACGCCGTCCACGTCACCGACCACCCGTACTACTCCAACCTCTCGCTGTGGGACACCTTCCGCACGCTCCACCCGCTCTACCTGCTCGCGCACCCCGACGTGCAGCGCGACGTGCTCCGCTCCCTGCTCCGCATGACCCGCGACGGCGGCGTCCTCCCGCGCTGGCCCCTCGCCCACGGCTACACGGGGGGCATGGTGGGCACGCCCGCCGCGCAGCTGTTCGCCGAGGCCGCCCTCAAGGGCCTCGGCGGGTTTGACGAGGCGGAGGCGTTCGCCGCCTGCCTCGCGCAGGTCACCGCCGAGCAGCCCCGCGCGGGGCGCGCCGGGCTCGCCGCCTACCGCGCCCTCGGCTATGTGCCCGCCGACGAGGAGGACCGCTCCGTGTCGCTCACCCTCGAGTACGCCTGGTCCGACCGCGCCCTCGCGCTGTGGGCGGAGGCCCGCGGCTGGGCGGAGGGCCCCGCCCTGCGCGCGCAGTCGAGCGGCTGGGGCGCGCTGTGGGACGCGGAGTCGGGCTTTATGGTGGGGCGCACCGCCGCCGGGGAGGTCGCGCGCCCGCGCAGCCCGCTAGAGTGGAGCGCGCTGTTCGTGGAGGGGAACGCCTGGCACTATCTCTGGTACGCCCCCTACGACCCGCAGGCGCTCATCGACCTGCAGCACGGCGGCGACGCCGCCGCGCTCCGCGCCCGCCTCCGCGCCTACTGGGCCGCGGTCTACGCCGAGCCCGACGACCTGCTCCCCGACGACCTCTACTGGCACGGCAACGAGCCGGTGATGCACTCCGCGTGGCTGCCGAGTCTGGTGGGGGACTGGGCGCTCACGGCGGAGGCGTCTCACTGGCTCCTCGCCCACCGCTACGGGCTCACCCCCGAGCGCGGGCTCGACGGCAACGACGACTCGGGCACCCTGTCGGCGTGGTACATCTGGGGGGCGCTGGGGGTGTACCCGGTGGCGGGGCTGGACCGCTACGCCCTCGGCGCGCCGCTCTTTGAGCGGGTGGAGCTCGACCGCGAGGGCGGCGGCGTGTGGGCGGTGGAGGCGCCGGGGGCCTGCCTCGGCTGCGCGCCGCGCGCCGCGTGGGCGGGGGAGGAGCGCGTGGCGGGGGCGGGGGCGGCGGGGGGGGCGCTCACGCACGAGCGCGTGGCGCGCGGGCTGCGCTTCGCCTACTGAGCCGCCGCGCCGCTGAGCGCGCTAGCCCTGCTGGAACATGAACGGGTACTTGATCGTCACCGCCCCGCCCGTGGGCTTGGGGAACGAGATGGTCTTGATCACCCCCATCACGCACTGCGACAGCGCCGGGTCGCCGAGGCTCGAGCTCTCCTCGCGCACGGCGCCCACCTTGCCGTCCGCCCCGATCTCCCACGCCAGCTTGAGCATGCCGCTGAGGTTGGGCTTGCTGAGGAGCTGGCGCTCGTAGCAGGCGGAGATCTTGGCCTGCTTGGCCTGGATGGCGCGGTGGACGGCCTCCTTGTCGAGGGCGCCGCCGGTGAGGCGGACGGCGCTCTTGAGCGTCTTGACCGCCCCCTTGATCACCCGCGCCCCCGCCTTGGGCGCTAGGCGCCCCGCCCCGCCCCCGCCGCCCCCGCCGCCGAGCCCGAGCCCGAGCCCCGCGCCGCCCCCGCCCCCGAGGCTGACGTCGCCGCCCGCGTCCCCGAAGGCGGAGCCGAGGGCGAGGGCGGAGGCGCCGCTGCCGAGGGCGGCGCTGGCGTCGCCGAGCCCGAGCTTGCCCTGCTCGGCGCCGCTCGTGAGGAAGGCCGCCAGGGCGCTCACCGCCGCCTTGCCGCGCCCAAAGCGCTCGCTGGCGAGAGCGCGCGCCTCGTCGCGCGAGGAGGGCGCGGGGGCGCGGGGGGCGAGGTCGGGGGGCGGGGGCGCCGCCTCCTCCGCCTCCTCCGCCTCCTCCTCATCCTCCTCCTTGGGCGGCTCCGGCGGCGTCTGCCTCTTGGGCTCCACGATCACCTGCACGAAGCGGTTCGCCGCCACCGCCACCGCCGAGGGGGGGTCATGGCGGCGGGCGGCGTGGGCGCCGATGAGGACGGCGAGGTGGGCGAGCAGCGCGAACGAGAAGGCGCCGAGCGCCAGGGGGTCCACCCGGGGGATGGGGAGGCGGGGGCGCCAGCGCGGCGTGGGCTCATAGGAGAGCGACACGAAAGCGCCCAGCGCCCCCCGCGCCACCAGGGCGCGCCCCCCAGGCCCGAGGAGCGCGAGGCGCGCGGGGCCGGCGGCGAGCGGCACGCGCGGCGCCCCCGCCCCCTCCTGCACCCACCCCCACGCCCCCTCCGGCACGTGCAGCGCCACCCCCCCCCCCGAGG
>VGTA01000199.1 GCA_016874875.1 Deltaproteobacteria bacterium
GCGCGCGCGCCGCGCCCTGGAGGTCGAGGCTGGGGTCGGCGCAGGCGCAGAGGGCGGCGCAGAGGGCGGCGCAGAGGGCGGCGCAGAGGGCGGCGCAGAGGGCGGCGCGCAGGGCGGCGCGCAGGGCGGCGCTGGGCGGGCGGCGGCTCACCAGCGCGCCCCCACGAGCAGACTCCACGACGACTCGAGCCCCCCGTACAGCCACGCCCCCCCCCCTCGCGCCGCGAGGGTGGGCTCCGCGCGGAGCAGGGCGAGCAGCGAGAGCGCCGGGCGGCGCCAGGCGAGGCCGGTCTCGAGCGAGCCCGTGAGGAGGAGCGCGTCCGCCGCGGCGACGCGCATCGCCTGCGTGGTGAGGGCGGCGAGCGCGCGCGAGGTGACCACCAGCGCGGCGCGCGAGGCGAGCGCGACGCCCAGGTCCGCCCCAAAGAGCGGCGTGAGGCCGAGCGCGCCCGACGCGGCGCGCGCCCCCGCCGAGAGGCGCACCGCGCGCTCCGACAGCGCGTCGCCCCGCGCGTCCGCGTAGCCCGCGGTCACGAGCCAGGACACGGCGGCGCCGGGCGCCTGGTGGGCGAGCTCAGCGCGGAGCGCCAGCCCCTGCCCGCCGCCGTGCGGCGTGAGCGCGAACCGGGCCCCCGCCAGCGCGCCGCCGCTGAGCGCGGGCGGCGGCGGCGGCGCCGGGCGCGGCGCGGGGCCGCCGATGACCAGGCGCGCCACCCGCCGCCCTAGGCGCGCGTGCGGACTCGCCGCGGGCGCCGCCTCCCCCCCCGCCCCCTCCCCCCCCGCGCCCCCCGCCGCCCGCAGCGGCGCCCCGTGCGCGTAGGTGAGCGGCGCGGCGCCGCGCGGCGACAGATCGGCGCGCAGGGTGAGGGCGCCCGCCAGGCACTCGCTCGACGTCCTGAGCGCCACCCGCGCCCCCGAGAGGTCGCGGCGGCGGGCGGCGCACTCGGCGTCGTCGCAGCTCAGCGTCTGCCCGTCAAAGGCGAGCGCCACGTGGAGCTGCTCGCTGAGGTCGCGCGCGAGCGCGCTGTGCGCCTCGCGCAGCGCCTCGGCGCAGCCCGCGTCCCCCGCCGGCGCCGTGTGCGCCCCCTGCACCCACAGCCAGCGCTCGGGCGGCGCGCCGTCCGCCGCGAGGGCGAGGCGCGGGAGGGGCGCGCAGAGGGC
Organism: Deltaproteobacteria bacterium; assembly: GCA_016874875.1. Taxonomy (GTDB): domain Bacteria; phylum Myxococcota_A; class Bradymonadia; order UBA7976; family VGTA01; genus VGTA01. The sequence continues at coordinate 1,162 of VGTA01000199.1, forward strand.
GGCGCAGAGGGCGGCGCGGAGGGCGGCGCGGGGGGCGGCGCGGGGGGCGGCGCGGAGGGCGGCGCGGAGGGCGGCGCGGGGGGCGGCGCGGGGGGCGAGGGCGCTCACGAGCCCACCTCCTCCACCGTGAGGCGCGCCCTGCTCGGCGACACCCGCGCCACCGCCGCCAGCGTGGGCGGCGGGGCGCTGGGCTCGAGGGCGCTCTCGAGCAGCCACCACTCACCGCGCGCCTCCTCGCGACTCAGCGTCACCGCCAGGTAGCCGCGCCGGGTCAGGTCGAGCCACTTGACGTGGGGGTTAGCGGTGCGCAGCAGGCTAAGAAGCGCCTCCGTGGTGCCGGCGAGCGCCGGGGAGGTCACCGAGGGCGTCACCAGCTCCACGGCCAGCGCCCCCCCTGAGGGCCCGAGGGCGCCCTCCGCCCCCTCCCCCGACGGAGCGTAGAGGGCGGGGTCGCTGGGGTTGAGACTCACCTCCGCCGCCCAGCTCGTGTGGATGTCGCCCGTGAGCACGATCACCCCCGTGAGGCCCTCGTCCCGGATGTGGCCGAGGAGGCGCGCGCGCTGCGCCGCGAACCCGTCCCACTGGTCGGGGTTGAGCGCCGCGGCGCTCTCGCGCGACGCCTCGGGGGCGCCGCGGAGCTGCAGCTGCGACATCATCACCTGCTGCCCGAGGAGGCGCCACGGCGCGCGCGAGGCGGAGAGCCCGTCGAGGAGCCAGCGCTCCTGCGCCGGGCTGAGGAGGCGGCGCGCGGGGTCAAAGCGCGCCACGGCGGCGTCGGGGCCGAGGGGCGGGTCGCGCCCGTCCATGCGCGTGTCGAGCATGAAGAGGTCGCACAGCCCCCCGAGCTCAAACCGCCTGTAGAGCGGCTCGGCGGGGGTGGGGCGGGTGGGGAGCCACTCGTGGTAGGCGCGCTTGGCGTCCGCCGCGCGCGCCGCCCACGCCGCCCCCTCCTCCCCGCCGCCGGACGCGGGGCAGGCGTTATTGGCGAACTCGTGGTCGTCCCACACGGCGATGAGCGGGTGGCGGCGGCGGAGGGCGCGGAGCTGCGAGTCGGTGTGGTGCTGCGCGTAGCGGGCGCGGTAGGAGGCGAGGTCGCGCGCCTCGCCGGGCTGCTCGTAGTCGCGCACGGCGGGGCGCGCGTAGCGACTCTCCTCGTAGATATAGTCGCCGAGGTGCAGCACCGCGCTGAGGTCGTCGCGGGCGGCGAGCGCCCCGTAGACGTGGTAGTAGCCTGCGTTGAAGGCGGCGCAGGAGACCACGCCGAGGGTGAGCGCGGCGTCGTCGGGCAGGTCGCCCTCGCGCGGGAGCGTGCGCGTGACGCCGACGTCAGAGCGCGTGACGCCCCCGCCGCCCGGCCCGGGGTGGTGCTCAAAGGCGTAGTAGTAGCGCGTGTTGGACGACAGCCCCTCGGCGTCCACCTTGAGGCAGCCCCCCGCGTCGCGCGCGGCGCGCAGGGGCGCCGCGCCGCTGGCGTCGGGGTCGCGCAGGTCGGGGTGGCGGCTGAGGAGCCAGCGCACCTCCGCGCCCTCGCCCTCGCCCGCGCTGCCCGCCCCCTGCGCGTCGTCCTCGGGGAGGGCGGCCACGTGCGTCCACAGCACCACGCGGTCGGCGAGCGGGTCGCCGCTCGCCACGCCGAAGGGGAAGCGCGCCGGGAGCGCCTCGGGCGGCAGCGCGGCGGGCGGCGCCGCCCCGGCGTCAGAGCCCGCGCCCGCGCCCGCGCCCGCGCCCGCGCCTGCGCCTGCGCCCATCCCTGCCCCTGCGCCCATCCCCGCCCCTGCGCTCGCCTCGCCCCCCGCGCCGCGCGCGGACTCATCGCACCCCACCGCCGCCCACGCCGCCCCCGCCGCGAGGCGCGCGAGGGCGGCGCGGCGGGTGAGCGGCGGGGTGGGGGGGGTCTTCGCACGCTGCGCGCTCATCTGCTCACCTCCTCAGCGCGGTCGCCCGCGCCCTCACGGCTCTGAAGTGCTCGCCAGGCCCCGCGGTAGCCCGCCCGCAGGTCCCCCCCCTCCGCCGACGCCTTGAGCGCGTTGAGGGTGGGGGCGCGAATCGCGTCGGGCTGCCCTGGGTGCCACTCAAAGTGAAAGATCTCCTCTTGACCCCACTGCTTCCCCCACGTCAGCCCTAGGTCCGCCGCGAGGGCGCCCACCCGCGCCCAGCGCGCCTCGTCCTCGCGGAGGTGCTTGAGCGCGTCGCCGAGCCCCGCGCGCCCCTGCAGATTCACGTCAAAGGCGAGGCCGAAATTGTGCCAGCTCGCCACCGCCCCCGCCGCGCCCCCGCGCCCCGCTCGCCGCCCGCCCGCCTTGAGCTGATAGGGGCGATAGCCGGAGATGAAGCGCAGCTGCACCCCCTCCTCCTCCGCCCGCTCGTAGAGCAGGCGGGCGCGGCGCTCGAGGGCGGGGTGGAGGCCCGCGAGGTGCTCTCCCCCGCGCACCTCGAGCGGCGGGCGAGAGGGCGGGGGGAGGGGGGGCGGGGGGAGGGGGGGCGCGGCGGGGAGGGCGGCGGGGCGCGCGGCGCCGCAGGCCTCGCGCGGGCAGCCGCCGCACCCCCCTAGCGCCCCCGCGAGCGCCAGCGCCCCCACGAGCGCCCCCGCCCGCGCCCAGCGGCGCTCGCCCCGCCGCGCGCCGGTCACGCCGGTCGCGCCGGTCGCGCTAGTCGCGCTAGTCGCGCTGGTCGCGCTGGTCACATCGAGCGCGTCGATCGCAGCGCTGCTCGTCATCGGTCGTCTCGCGGGGCGTGAGCGTGAGGGGGGGAGGGCGTGCACACTAGCGCGCGCGCAGGTCGCTTGACAATACAGAAACAGGTTGCTTTTGCGAGCGCCTCTCTCTACTTTCCCCGCGAAATCGTGCCAAAAACCCCGCGAAAACGCCCCGCGGCCCCCCACCTGATCCCCCACCGGATTCCGTCGCGCCCGCCCCAAGCGCGAGCGAGAGATCGAGAGAGCGAGAGGTCCATATGAGTGAGCGCCTTGTCGACGAGCGCCGCCAGAAGGTTGAGCAGATGCGCGCGGACGGGGAGAATCCCTTCGCCAACGACTTCCGCGTCACGCACACCACCGCCGACCTCCACGCCCGCTACGGCGCCCTCGACGCCGACGCCCTCAGCGCCTGCGGGGACGCGGTGGCGATCGGCGGGCGGCTCATGGCGTCGCGCACCTTTGGGCGCGTCACCTTTGGCGTCCTCAACGACCGCGCCGGGGCGGTGCAGGTGGGCTTCTTTCGCGACGAGCTCGGCGAGGAGATGTGGGGGCGGGTGAAGCGCGCCGACATTGGCGACATCGTGGGGGTGGAGGGGGTGATGATGCGCACGCGCACGGGGGAGCTCTCGGTGAAGGCCACGGCGGTGCGCGTGCTCGCCAAGTCCCTCCGCCCCCTGCCCGACAAGTGGCACGGCCTCACCGACACCGCCACCCGCTACCGCCAGCGCTACGTGGACCTCATCGTGAACCCTGAGGTGCGCGAGACCTTTAAGGTGCGCAGCCGCGTCGTCCGCTATATCCGCGACTTCCTCGACGCGCGTGACTTTATGGAGGTGGAGACGCCCATGCTCCAGTCCATCTACGGCGGCGCGGCGGCGCGCCCGTTCGTCACGCACCACAACGCCCTCGACATGCGCCTCTACCTGCGCATCGCCCCAGAGCTGAGCCTCAAGCGCCTCGTGGTGGGCGGCCTCCACCGCGTCTACGAGATCAACCGCTGCTTCCGCAACGAGGGCATCTCCACGCGCCACAACCCCGAGTTCACCTCCATCGAGTTCTACCAGGCTTTCGCCACCTATGAGGACCTCATGGCGCTCACCGAGGAGCTCCTCAGCGGCCTCGCGCGTCACCTGCACGGCACCACCGACCTGCGCTGGGGGGAGCACGAGCTCTCCTTGGCCGCGCCGTTCCGCCGGCTCTCGGTGCGCGACGGCGTGGCGGAGCACGCGGGGGTGCCGCGCGAGCGCTTCTATGACCGCGCCGCCCTCGAGGAGGCCGCCGCGCGCCTGGGGGTCAAGTGCGCGCCCACCACGCCGCTGGGGAATCTCCAGATGGGCGTCTTTGAGGCGGCCTGCGAGCACCTGCTCATCCAGCCCACGTTCGTCACCGACTTCCCCCTCGACGTCTCCCCCCTCTCGCGCCGCAAGGAGTCGGAGCCGTCGCTCGTGGACCGCTTTGAGCTCTACGTGGGCGGGCAGGAGCTCGCCAACGCCTTTAGCGAGCTCAACGACCCCGACGACCAGCGCGCGCGCTTTGAGGCGCAGGTGGAGGCGCGCCACAACGGCGACGACGAGGCGCACCCCATGGACGAGGACTTTATCCGCGCCCTCGAGTACGGCATGCCGCCCACGGCGGGGCAGGGCATCGGCATCGATCGCCTCGTGATGCTCCTCACCAACCGCACCTCGATCCGCGACGTGCTGTTCTTCCCGCTGATGCGGTTCGAGAGCTGAGGCGGTGGGGCGCTGCGCGGGCTTTGAGGCCCTGCTCGGCTGGCGCTACCTGCTGCGCGCGCAGCGCCGCCCGCGCGCAGCCATCGTGGGCCTCGTCCTCCTCGCCGCGGGCGCGCTCACCCTCTGGGGGGCGTCGGCGCTCTCGGGGCGGGCGGCGGCGCTGGCGGGCTGGTGGCTCGGGGGGGAGCCCCTCCTCTCGGCGTCGGACGACTTTTATGCGCTGCAGCACCAGCTGGCGCAGGTGGCGCAGGGGGCGCAGGTCTTTGGGCTCGTGGCCACGGTGGTGGGCGTGTGCGTGGGGCTCTTTGGGTCGCTCTACTGGTTCATGACCACCTTCTCGGCCTTCAGCACCTTTATGATCGCTATGGGGGTGGCGGAGGTCATCTTGGTGCTCGGCGTGATGAACGGGTTTCAGGGCTACCTGCGCGGCAAGCTCGTGGAGGCGCACGCGCACATCACCCTTGAGCCCCCGGCGGGGGAGCTGTACCTGCGCGACTATCGCGCCCTCGCGCGCGAGGCGCGCGGCGTGGAGGGGGTCCTCGGGGTGAGCCCCACCCTCTCCACGGAGGTGATGGTGCGCGTCCCCGCCGAGGAGATCAGCTCCGCCGCGCGCCTGCTCGGCGTGGAGACGGCCTCCATCGACCAGACGGTAGCGCTGAGTCGCTTCCTGCAGGAGGGCTGCGGCTGCCTCGGCGCCCTCGACGAGCCGGCGCAGGTGGAGCGCGCCTTGAGCGCGCAGCCCTTCCCGAGCGTGCAGGCGTTCTGCGCCCGCGAGTGCCCCGCCGCCCCCGCCCCCGCCCCCGCCCCCGCCCCC
>VGTA01000200.1 GCA_016874875.1 Deltaproteobacteria bacterium
CTCGACGCAGGCCGGGCCCCCCTCGCCGCGGAGGAGGCGGCGCGACTCCTCGCGCGGCACCCGCAGAGCCTCAGCGCGCGCCTCGCCCTCAGCCGCGCCCTCCTGGCCAGCGGCGCGCGCCGGGAGGCGGCGGCGCGCCTTGAGGAGGTGATGGCGGCGGACGCGGCGCGCCCCGAGGCGCTCGCGCTCTGGGCGCGCCTCTGCGTGGCCGCCGCCGACGCCGAGGGCCTCGACGCCGCCCTCGAGCGCCTCGCCGCCCTCGACGACGCCCCCGGCGTGGAGCTGCTCCGCCTCGAGCTGCTGGTGGCGCTCGGGGCGGAGGAGGAGGCGCACGAGGGCTACGCCCGCCTCGTGGCGCGCCACCCGCTCGCCCACGACGCCCTGCGCGCCTACGCGCAGCACCTGCTCGCCGCCGACCTCCCCGAGCGCGCCCTCGAGCTCTGCGCGCGCCTGCTCGCCCACGACCCGCGCGACGCCCACGCCCGCTGCCTCGCCGCGGAGGCCTGCGCCGCCGCCGGGGACGCCGCGCAGGCGCGGCGGCACCTCCGCGGCTGCGCGGAGCACCCCCGCGCGCGCCTCGTGCAGGCGCGCCTCGACCTCGCGGCGGGCCGCCTCCCCGCCGCGCGCCGCGCCGCGGCCGCCCTGCTCGCCCTCAACCCCGCCGACCCCGACGCCGTGGCGCTCTCCGTGCAGTGCGCCGCGCGCGCCGAGCACAACGCCGACGCGCTCCTGTCGCTCTACCAGACCCTCGACCTCGAGCGCCTCGCCGCCTCCACCCTCGCCCTGCTCGCGTTCCTGCTCGGGCAGATCGAGCGCCCCGAGGAGGCCGACGAGGCGCTCGACCACCTCCTCGCGCGCCCCGCGCCGCTGCCGTTCGAGGCGGTCTACTACGCCTGCGAGGCGGCGCGCGGCGCGCGGCGCGCCGACGTGCTCCTCGCCCTCACGGAGACGCCGCGGCGCGACCCCGCGGGGGAGCGCGCGCAGCAGCTCACCTTCTACCGCGCCGTGGGGCTGTGGTTCGACGGGCGCCTCGAGGAGGCGCTCGCGCTCCTCGAGGGCCTCTCGCGCGAGGCGCCGGTGGGCGTCGACGCCCTCATCGCCCTCACGGTGTGGGCCTGCGAGCTCACGCGCCCCGCCCTCGCCGCCGACGCCCTCGCCCGCCTCGTGGCGCTCGACCCCGCCGGCGAGCAGGTGGCGCCCGCGCTCCTGCGGCAGCTGCAGGGGCGCGTGGTGCTCCTCTCCGCCTCCCCCGCCGAGGCGCGCGCCGCCCTCGATGACCTCATGGCGTGGGCGGAGGAGCAGGGCGACGGCGAGGACCTCCGCGCCCTCGGCTGGGCCCTCGAGGCCGGCCTCGCCGCCGACGCCCTCGAGCGCGCGGAGGCGCTGCTCGCGGCGGGGCCCCCGCGCGCCGCCCTCTGGCTCCTCGCCGCCCGCGCCCACCGCGCCCTCGCGCAGCCCGACGCCGCCCTCTACGCCTTTGACCAGTGGCGCGCGCTGCGCGACCCCGAGCACACCGCCCCGCTCCTAGAGTGGGCGGGCCTCTTGGAGCTCAGCGGGCAGCTCGCGCGCGCCCGGGAGGCGCTCGACGCGCTCTGCGCCCTCGAGCCCGACGCCCACAGCTACCGCCTCGAGCGCGCGCTCTTCTTGACGCGCGCGGGGCAGCTCGCCGCCGCCGAGCGCGAGCTCCACGCCCTGCTCGACGCCGCGCGCGCTGAGGACGCCGACGCTCAAGGCCCCCCCGGCGCTCAAGGCGCCCCCGACGCTCAAGACCCCCCCGACGCTCAAGACCCCCCCGACGCTCAAGGCGCCCCCACCTACGCCCGCGCCCCCCTCGGCCCCGCCGCCGAGCACGTGCTCTCGCTCCTCCTCTCGCAGGCCTACCACAGCGCTGACCTCGGCGAGCTGCACGCCCTCGTGGAGCGCCTGCTCGGGCGCCTTGGGGCGCACCCCACGCTCCGGGGCTTCTTGGGGCTGACGCTGCGCGCCCTCGGCGACCACGACGCCTCGCTCGAGCCGCTCCGGGAGGGCGCCGCCCACGACTCGTACTTTGGGAGCGAGTACGCCCACGCGCTCTGGGAGTCCGGGGCGCGGCGCGAGGCGGTGGGGGCGCTCCTCGAGTGCGTGGAGGCCGCCCCCGACCTCCCCGAGCACCACGAGGACCTCGTGCGCTTCCTCCTTGAGCTCGAGGACGCCCAGGGCGCCCTCCACCACCTCCTCCGCCTCCAGGCGCTCGCCCCCGACGACGCTGACCTCGACGAGCTCACGCGCCTCGTCTATGAGGCCATCGGCGTCCACTGACCCCCCCCTGGCGCTCCCATGACCCCCCCTCCCCCGCCGCCGCCGCCGCCGAGTCTCAACGAGCGCCTCTCGAGCGCCGGCCGGCAGGTGCTCCTCGGCTCCGCCGGGCTGCTGCAGCGGGCGCGCTTTGGGACCAGCGGCATCAACTGGGCCATCACGCTCACCATCTCCGCCCTCGGGCTCACCACGGGCGTGGTGGCCATGGAGCGCTTCGTGGCCCACGAGGTGGCGCGCGAGCTCGACCTCGGGCGGGCGCAGGCGGTGGCGAGCGTCGCGCGGCGCCTAGAGGGGCGCGGCGGCGACCTCCGCGGCGCCCTCGCCGAGGAGCTCAGGCTCACCGCGGGCCTCACGGAGCTCGTGCTCTGCGACCCCAGCGGCGCCCCCCTCGCCGCCGCCCGCGCGCAGAGCTCCGCCGCCCCCCTCACCCTCGCGGCGGTCGCCCCCCTCGCCCCCCTCCCCCCCTTCACCCCCCCCGTCAGCCGCAAGTGGAGCGCCCACCCCGGCGACCTCCACGAGCGCCTCTGGGGCCCCGAGTGGGTCACCCACGAGCTCGCCGCCCCCCTGCGGCTGCGCGGCGGCGAGGGGGGCGGCGGCGAGGGGAGCGGCGGCGAGGGGCGCGCCGCTGTCCTGCTCGCGCGCTTCGACCTCCGCCCGCTACAGGCGCGCTCCGAGGCGCGCGTGCCGCTCCTGTGGGGCGTGCTCGGCGTCGTCACCTTGGTGTTCGCGCTCCTCTCGCTCACCCTCTCGCGCCACCACATCGTGCGGCCCCTGCAGTCGCTGCTCGAGTTCGTGCGCGCCCAGCGCGGCCTCAGCGCCCCGCCGCCCCCCGCCCTCCGCGAGGCCCCCCGCGAGCTGATCAGCCTCTACTGCGCCTTCCTTGAGACGCTCGAGCGCCTCAAGGAGGAGGGCAAGGCGCTCGCGCGCGTCCACCTGACGCTGCAGCACCGCGAGGGGCTCGCCACGGCGGGGCTGGTGTCGGCGAGCGTGATGCACGAGATCGGCAACCCCCTCGCCTCGGCGCTCGGGCTGCTCGACCTCCTCGCGCGCAGCGGGCAGCTGAGCGAGGCGCAGCGCGAGCTCGTCGCGCGCGCCCTGCGCGAGCTCAAGCGCATCGAGGCCACCAAGCGCCAGCTGCTCGCCCTCACCCGCCCGCCGCGCCGCCAGCTCGAGGTGGCGGCGCTGCACGACGTGGTGAGCTGGGCGCGCCAGATGCTCTCGTACCAGCCCGCGCACCGCGACGCCTGGGTGGAGGTGCTCGTGGACCCCGCGCTCAAGGTGCTCACCGACGTCGGCGCGCTCCGGCACGCCACCCTCAACCTCCTCGTGCGGGCGGCGGGCGCGCAGGGGGGGGCGGGGCACACGCGCGTGAGCGTGGAGCTCGACGCCCCCCCCCCGCCCCCCGAGCTCACGCAGCACCAGTCGCTCAGCGGCGTGTCGGCGCGCCTCGAGGGCGCGCGGCGCGGCCTGCGCCTCCACATCTCCGACGCCGGCGCCGCCGTGCGCCCCGAGCGCGCCGCGCGGCTCTTTGAGCCCTTCCGCAGCGAGGCCGACGGCGCCGGCGAGGAGGAGGGGGGTGACCCCGGGGGACTCAGCCTCGCCATCGCCGCCGCCCTCGCGCAGGAGGGCGGCGCGCTCCTGTGGCTCAACCCCGCGCCCCCGCCCGGCGCCGCCCTCGGGGGCGCCTGCTTTAGCCTGTGGCTCCCCGCCGCCCCCGCGCACGCGCCCGTGTCGAGCCAGCCCACCCCCCTCGACCTCACGGCGGTGGGCGCCGAGGACTCGCCGTCGCCCTCCTCGCGCCCCTCCTGACCCGCGTCCCGCTCAGCGCCCTGCTCAGCGCCCCGCTCAGCGCTTGGTGAGATTCAGCCCCCCCGTGAACGCGTAGCTCACGAAATCGTCAAACGCGAACACCATAATCCCAAACGGCGCGCTGCCCACCAGCGTGTGCGGCCCATCCTCGAGCGGCAGGTACGCGTAGCGGCGCTGGCTGCCGCGCACGGCCGTGGCGCCGCTGAGGTCCACGTCCCGCCCGTCGAGGCGGAGGGAGGTGCCAGGCTCAAACACCACCGACACGAAATCGCTGTAGTAGGTGTTGGGGGTGAGGAAGGCGTAGTCTGAGCGGTACTGGCGCGCGGGGGCCACGAGGAAGATGGACGGGTCGCCGAGGTGCTGGCCGAACCCCGCCCCCGGCAGCACCGACTCTTGGCCGCTGATGATGCCCATCACCGAGATCGGCAGGTCGCTCATGACGTCCACCGCCACCTTGGTGCTGAACTCACAGAACCCCGCCGCGCCGATCACGATCACCTGCGAGTCCTGCGGGTCGAGGAGCTGACCGCAGTCGGGCACCCCCGGCGCCCCAGGCCCCGCGCCCCCGATCTCCGCGAAAGGCGCGCTCAGGCGCACCCGCACCCCAGGCTGAGACGCCAAGATCTTCCAGTAGACGCGCTCAAAGAGCGCCCCGGGCAGCCGCTCCTTGGGCGGGATGAGCGAGAAGGCGTCCCCCCAGGTCTCGAGCGGAAAGAGCTGCTCCTCGAGGTGGTCGCAGGCGGCGAACTGCGTTGGGTAGAACGCGCACTCGTGGGCGCTAAAGACCGCGACGGGCGCTGAGGCCTCGAGCAGCGCGCCCGTGAGGTCGGGCTGCGGGTCGGGGAAGAAGACGTTGGGGTTGAGCGACGAGTCGCTGCGGAGCAGCAGCGTCTCTTGGCGGTCGAGCGTCACCGTGTAGGCGCCGCGCTCCACCCGCAGGCGCCCCGTCGTCTCCGCCTGCACCCGCGCGCTCTCCGGCAGCGTGAAGCGGAGCGTGGTGGCGTCGCGGGTGGCGATGACGGTCATGTTGGCGGGAATCGAGACGGGGGTGAAGTCGTCAAAGCTCAGCAGCGTGGGCACGCCCAAGAAGCGGTAGTTGCCGCTCAGCGCGGTGGTGGGAATCAAGAGACTCGCGTCGTTGCTGAAGCTGTAGTTGCAGCAGTACGGGGCGAACTGGTAGGCGCCCACGGGGCTGTCGCTCAGCACGCGGTGCGCCTTGGCGCCCACGACGGAGCCCTGCTCCGGCCACGGCGTCTGCGGCAGCAGGAAGGTGGCCACGCCGCCCGGCGGAATCTGCGTCTGCTCCGCGCGCAGGACGCTCGACAGCACCACCTGCCCGCTCGCGTCGCGCACCTCCGAGCGCACCGTCTGCGGCGAATAGCTCATCTCGAGGTCGAGCGGCACGGCCACCACCACGTCGTTGAGGGGCTCGAGCACGCGCCCGCTCGGGTCAAAGAGCGTGACGTTGGCGGGCGCCGTGGCGCTGGCGTTGGTGAGCACCACCGCCACGGGGGGCGGGTCCTCCCCGCGCGACACGAGGTTGGGCAGCTCGATGGCCATGTACTCGCACCCGAGGTAGCTGCGCTCCCGCGCCGCCACCGCGCACGCCGTGGTGGTGCAGGCGTCACCGGCGCACGCCTCAAAGCACTCCTCCGCCACGCGCCACTCCCCCCCGGCGCACTCGAGCAGGGCGCGCTGGTCGCGGCACCGCCGCTGGCCGTCGGCGCAGCCCACGGGCAGGCAGGCGTCGAGGGCGCAGGCGGTGCCCTCAGGGCAGGGGTTGATCGACCAGCGCCGCTCCGCGCCGCAGCGCTCGATGGCGCTCGGCGTCCCCTCCACGCAGCGCTCCTCCCCCACGCTGCACTCCCCGGCGGGAGGCGCGCCGCCCTCGCCTCCCCCCTCGCCCGCGCCCCCCCCCTCGCCCGCGCCCCCCGCGCCCCCGCCCCCCGCCCCGCCCTGCGGCGCGCCGCCGAGGGGGGGCTCGCCGCCGAGAGGCGCCTCACCGCCGAGGGGCGCCGCCCCCGCCTGCGCCGCCCCCGCCTGCGTCGCCCCCGCCTGCGCGCCGCCGACCCCCGCCGTCACCCCGGCGCGGGCGTCCGCGGTGGGCGCCTCGTCATCACAGCCGAGCGCGGCGGCGAGGGCGGCGAGGGCGGCGAGCGCGGCGAGGGGCGCGGCGAGGGGCGCGGCGAGGGGCGCGGCGAGGGGCGCGGGGGCGCGAGCGCCCGCTAGCGGGCGGGGGGGAGAGTGAGGCACGGTGGGGCTCCAGAGGCGCTTTCGCTTGTGTTTGAGCAGAGTC
>VGTA01000201.1 GCA_016874875.1 Deltaproteobacteria bacterium
GGGCTTGGAGTCGGCGGGCTTGGAGTCGGCGGGCTTGGAGTTGGCGGGCTTCGAGTCAGCGCTCCTCTCGGCGCTCTTCTCAGCGCTCTTCTCGGCGCTCCTCTCGGTCCCCTTGCCAGCGGCGGGGCGCGAGGGCGAGCGGGACTCAGCGCCCTTCACCTCAGCGGGCGCGGAGGTCTGCGCGGCGGGCGCGGTGGGCTCAGCGCCCCTCACCTCGGCGCGGGCGATGACCGGCGCGGCGGGGGCCGGGGTCGGCGCCGCGCTGGCGGGGGCCTTGGAGGTGGCGTAGGCCTGCTGGACGCGGTCGACGTTCTTGGGGTCCAAGACGGCGTTGACGCCCGTGGCGCCCCTGATCTTGAGCTGAGTGCAGAGCTCGAGAATCTTGCTATAGTGGACGTTCAGCTCGTTGGCGAGCTCAAAGACTTTCTTGCTGCTCATGCTTCTCCCACCTCCAGCGCCAAGAGTGGCTGCGGGGGGTCTCTATCTGTTGTAGTGCTCAGAATGCAACCAAAATCATGGCCGCGGTTGATTTCTTGGAGGAGCTCCGCCGCCAAGGCGGGCTCCGTGACCCCGAGGGCCACCCGCCGCTCCTTCCCCTGCGTCGCGCCGAGCGCGCCGCCGTCCCCATAGGGGAGCACAGGACACGACACCTGCCGCCGCAGCCGCTCCGCGCTCTGCTCAGAGATGTCGTCGGCGAGCAGGACCAGGCGCAGCGAGGCGGCGAGGCCCTCGAGGAGGTTGAGCCCCGAGGCCACCGCCCCGCGGCGGCGCCCCAGCGAGAGGAGCGCCTCCACCTTGCGGCGCTGCGCCTCCACGAGCTGCTCGGCGAGCCGCTCTAGGGTGACGCCCTCGAGGGGGCGCTTGAACGCCTGCTGGAAGGCGCGGCGCTTGACGGCGAGCTGTACGCAGGCGGCGGCGTAGCACAGGTGCGCGCCGCGCCCGGGCGCCTTTAGGAAGGGGTCCACCCACAGGCGCCCGTCGGCGTCCACCACGAAGCGCAGCAGGCGCTCGCGCGGCGCGCGCACTCGGCAAGCGGCGCACATGCGCTCGCCCATCTCTTTAGGCTGCGCGCTCCTTGGAGCCTTCCTGCGTGCGGTGACCATCGGCGGTTCCCCATAGGCGGCCGCGCGTCAGCGCTGCTGGATGTGCGCGCGCGCCGCGGCGATGATGGTGTAGGCCTCGGGCTCGGTGACGCCGATCTTGCCCGCTAGGACCTCTGGCGTGGTCGAGGAGATGGTGTTCAGGGGCCCATAGCCGATCTGGTGACAGCGCTCAAAGAGCTGATATGTGAGCACCTCGCTGGAGCGCGGCCACGATGCCCAGGCGCTGCGGCGGTTGGTCTCGTTGGAGCCCTGGTAGATGTCCTCGCCGAGGTCGCGGCGGCTCATCAGCTGGCGCGCGGCGGCGATGATCGCCTCGGCGCTGGCGGGGGGCACGCTGTTGAGCTGAGCGGGCGTGACGTCGGCGAGCTGCTCGATGGTGCGCAGGCCCGACTGCTGACACGCGCGCTCGAGGTCCTCGCGCCGCACGCCCTCGTACGCCGCGAGCAGCTCAAGGGTCTGCGCCTCGCGCTCCTTCATCTTGCTGTCGGCGTAGATGTCGAGGCTCCACCCCGTGAGCATGCTGGCGAGTCGCACGTTCTTGCCGCGCTTGCCGATCGCCTTACTGAGCTGGCTGTCGGGGACGATGACTTCCATCTTGCGCGCCTCGTGGTCGATGAGCAGGCGCGACACCTCGGCGGGCTGCAGGGCGTTGCACACGAACAGGTGGGCCTCGGAGCTCCAGGTCACGACCTCGATCTTGTCGCCGCCGATCTCGTCCTCCACGTGCTTGACGCGCGTGCCGTTGGGGCCGATGCAGGCGCCGGCGGGGTCCACGCTGCCCTCCTTGCTCCACACCGCCACCTTCACGCCGCGCACATCGCCGTAGAGGCGCGCCACGCCCTTGATCTCCACGGTGCCGTGGTAGATCTCGGGGACGTTCTGCTCAAAGAGCTTCTTGATGAAGTTCTCGTGGCGCTGCGACACGATGAGCTGGTGCTGCCCCTTGCTCTCCTTGAGCACCTCCTTGATCACGCAGCGGATCTTCTTGCCGAGGCGGTAGCTCTCCTGCGGCAGCTGCTCGCCGCGCGGAAGCAGCGCCTCCACCTGCTGCTCGTGGTCGGGGGCGCTCAGGGCCACCACGATGTCGCCGCCTGCCTCAAAGCGCCGAATCTCCACCACCTCGATCTCCTCGCGGCCGTGGAACTCCTCATAGATCTTGTCGCGCTCCGCTTGGCGAATCTTCTCCTGAATCACCACCTTGGCCGCCTGCGCCGCGATGCGCCCAAATCCGCGCCCCTCCGTGTCGGTGAGGAGGAGGTCGCCAAAGCGCTCCGAGAAGCGCTGCACCTGCGCGCGCTCCTCCAAGAGGCGCGCCTCGAGGGCGCGCAGCTGGCGGTCGAGAGCCTCGCGCTCCGCGCCCTTGCGCGAGCGGCGCTCCGCCTTGAGGGCGTCGAGCTGGCGGGTCAGCAGCTCCGCTTGGTAGAGGACGGGGAGGCGGATAAACTGCCCCACACGCATGTCGAGGGCGTACTCGCGGCGCGCCACGTCCACGTGGAGCTGGTTCTCGGCGTAGGAGGCCGTCAGGCGGTTGATCTCCGCGTCGCGCTCCTCCTGCCGCAGCAGGTAGTTGCCGCCGTCGCGCTCGTCCTCCTCGACCTCCTCAAACTCGATGGGGTCCTCGTCGTCGCCCACGATCTTGATCACGTGGTGCAGCGTGATCTCCCCGCGCGTCTCATCAAAGACCGACTCGATGGCCTTGTGCGCGCCAAAGACCTTCTTGGCGGCCTTGAGCATCGCGTTCTCGAGGGCCTCTTGGAGCTTCTCCTGCGAGATGCCCTTCTCCTTGGCCACTTGAGCGATCAGCTGATTGAGGTCATAGCCGTTCATAACTTCTTCTCCCGTGTGAGCGCGCACGCGGCGCCTGAGGGGGGCTCAGCGGAGGAGCGCCCGGAGGTCTTCGTCGGTGTAGTGGAGGCGAGCGCGGAGGATGAGGGCGAGGGGGACCCTGAACTCCCCATCATCGCAGCGGAGCCGCACATCGGCGCCCTCGACGCCCACGACCTGACCCTTGAACTTGCGGCGCCCCTGCAGGGGGCTGAGGAGGCGGACGTTGACGGTGCGCCCGGCGAAGCGCTCAAAATCAGCGTCGCTCATGAGCGGGCGGTCCACGCCGGGGGACGAGACGCGGAGGTCGTAGGTCTCGGCGATGGGGTCCACCACGTCGAGGGCGGCGGAGATCTCGGGACTCACCTGCCCGCACTGCTCAAGGGTGATGCCGTCGGGGTGGTCGAGGTACACCCAGAGCGTGAGGCGGCGACCCTCTTGGGCGCGCTCGACGCCGATGAGGGTGAGGCCAGCCTGCATGACGATGGGCTCGATGGCCTCAAAGGCGCGCAGCAGCTCAGGCTGCGTCGCCCCGCCGATCAGCTGGCGCGCGGGGGCGCTCGGGGCGGGGGCGGGGGTGGGGCTGTCGCTCAAGGCGTCGCTCCGTGTGGCTGTAAAGAGGCACAAAAAAGGGCTCCCCTGGACATCCAGGGAGCCCTGCGTTGCGGCGCTTGCGGCGCCGCGTCTTAAGGACGCCGCATGAAATAGCATAGGCGCTTGTGGAGCGCAACTCTTTTTGTTAGAGGCTTAGAGGCTTAGAGGCTTAGAGGCGAGCCGCGAGCCGCGAGGTCGTACACGCGCACCTCGCCGAAACTCACGTGCGCCTCCCAGGCGTTGAGCGCGAGGCCGCGCCCCTCGAGCGGGCGCGCGTCGCGGAGGGCGAGGGCGAGGCGGCCGTCGATGTACCAGGCGAGCTCGCCGCCGCGGCGCTCAATGACCCACCGCTGCTCCACGCCGCGGGGGGCGCAGCGGCCCGCGCAGCGATCATCCTCGCGGCGCTGCTCGTCGTGCTCATCGCGGCGCGCGATGACGCGGAGGCGATTCTTCCAGCCGCCGTTGATCAGCACATAGCCGCTCTGGTGCGTCTCGCCGTCGCCAAAGAGCTCGCACTTGGCGTCCCCCTCGTCGCTCTCGGCGCGGACGGAGAGCTCGACGCGGGCGTCGCGGGGGAGGAGGACGGGCAGCCACAGGGCGGCGTTGTGCGCGCCGCGGGCGTGCAGGCGGCCCCCCTCCACCCACCAGGCGCCCTCCGCGGCGGTGAAGCCCTGGTCGGCGGGCGCCCGCCGCGCCTGGCGGAGGAGGGCGGCGGCGGCGGCGGGGTCGGCGGGGTTGAGCGTGTAGAGGGGGGCGGCGGCGGGGGTGGAGGGGGCGGGGCGCGCGCCCCGGGCGCCGAGGAGGGCGCCGGCGGCGGAGAGGGCGAGGGCGGAGAAGGCGAGGGCGGCGCTGAGGCTCGCGCGGCGCGCCCCGGTCACTGTGCGTCTCCGCGCGCGCTCCACACGTCCTCGGCGTCCTCCGCGCTCGCCGCGTCCGCGCCGGCCAGGGACGACAGGGCCGCCTCCGCCTCGTCGAGGGGCGTCTTGAAGAGCGGCGTGGGCGGCGGGTCGAGGTTGAGGATGAACTTGGGGGTGATGGCGCGGGGGCCGCTGGCGGCGGGGAGGGCGCTGGCGGTCATCTCGGCCACCGAGATGAGCTCTCGGAGCGGCGCGCGCTCCGCCTCGCGCTCCGCCTCGCGCTCGAGGGCGGCGCGCGCCGCCTCGAGGCGGTCGCCGAGGCGGCGGAGGCGCAGGTGCGTGACCTGCGCCACGCCCCAGATGAGGCGCGTGGCGAAGGGGGTGTTCATCGCCATCAGGTGATAGAGGGCGTGGCGGTCCCACTCCAAGAGCGTGGCGTGGGAGGCGGAGACCACGGTCACCTCGTTGGGCTCGCGCGCCAGCAGCCGCCCCTCGCCGAAGGTGTCGCCGGGGGAGAGCAGGCCCACCACCACGCCCCCCCGCTCAAGGCGCAGCTCGCCGCTCAGGAGCGCCACGAGCGGCTCGTCGAGCTCGCCCTGCAGGCACAGGGGCTGCTCGGGGGACAGGCGGCGCACCTGGGCGCAGCGCGCGAGCTCCTCAATCCCCTCCGCGTCGAGGAACGAGAAGAGGGGGTTGAGCTTAAGGACCTCGAGGGGCAGCTGCGAGACGCTGGTGCCGCCCACCACGCGAGGGGGCGGTGCGGCGAGCGGCGCGGCGGGCGACAGGGCGGGCGACAGAGCGGGCGACAGAGCGGGCGGCGCGGCGGGCGACGCGGCGGGCCGAGGCGACGGCGTGAGGCCCTTGAGGGGGGCGCGCGGGGCGCCCGCGGCGGCCCCGGTGGAGGGGATGGAGGGCGGCGGCTCAAAGGCGGCGAGGTCCACCTCCGGCGGCGCGGCGTGGGCGCTGAGCGCCCCCGCCCCCGCCCCCGCCTCGGCGCCGTCGCCGGCGAGGCGGACGACGATGGCGGTGATGTTGTCCTTGCCGCCGCACTGGTTGGCGTAGTCGATGAGGCGCTGCGGGATCGCCTTGATGTCCTGCGCGGCGAGGTAGGGGGTGACCTGCTCCTCCTCATCGAGGTAGCCGCTCAGGCCGTCGCTGCAGAGGAGGAAGTTGTCGCCTGGGAGCACCTCAAAGTCAAAGGTGTCCACCTCCACGGTGGCGTGGACGCCCACGGCGCGCGTGACGGCGTTCTTGTAGGGGCTGTTGTGCGCCTCAGCGGCGCTCAGGCGGCCGCTCTTGATGAGCTCGTTGATCACGGAGTGGTCCTCGGTGACCATGCGCGCCTTGCCCTCGCGGGTCATGTAGATGCGGCTGTCGCCCACGTGCCCCACAAACCCGCGCCCCTTGGCGATCAGGAGCAGCGAGAGGGTGGTGCCCATGCCGTGGCGCTCGCTGTCCTCTTGGGCGAGGCGGTGCACCTGCCGGCACGCCTGCGAGATAGCGCGCTCGATGAGGCCGAGGACGGGCTGGCGGAGCAGCACGCTGCCGGAGCGCGCGTAGTTGTCCACGATGTCCCGCTGGTCGGTGATGGCCTTGCGCACCTCGTGGACCGCCACCGACGAGGCGATCTCGCCCGCGGCGTGCCCGCCCATGCCGTCGGCCACGATAAAGAGGTTGAGCTTGCGGTCGACGAGGAAGTTGTCCTCGTTGTGGTTGCGTGTCCTTCCGACGTCCGTCGCCGCCCAGAACTGGATCTGCATGAGCGCCTCTTTATCCCTGCGAGGTGGGGTCTGCGCGAACCAAAGCCGCGTGGGGGTGCTATGCACTAGGTGTGCCCAAAAAATCAATGCTCTTGTGGGGTCAAGGGTGGGGGTCGAGGGGGGGGTAGAGGGGGGGGCGAGGGCGCCTAGGCGGGCGCCTAGGCGGGCGATCACTCCTCCGCCAAGCGCCCAAGCCACTCATCGCGCGCCCCCTGATGCGCCTCCAACAGCGCCGCGCGCCCCAGGCGCCCCCCG
>VGTA01000202.1 GCA_016874875.1 Deltaproteobacteria bacterium
CCTCGACACATATCCTCGACACATATCCTCGACACATATCCTCGACACGTATCCTCAACACACCTCTAAACGGAGACGCTATGTCCGACACGCCCCACCAGCCCGCCGCCCAGACCACCGAGTCCACCGCCGCGCCCACCGCCGCGCCCACCATCTTTGACCAGCTCAGAGACCTCGAGCAGCAGATCACCGCCCTCAAGGAGCACCACGCCGCCCTCAAGTCCTCCATCAGCCGCGAGGCCTTCGAGGCGGACATCCTCGCCACCATCGCCTCCAAGGTGAGCGCCTACCACAGCGGCCTCACCGCCGAGGGCGTGGAGGGCGCCGTGGAGGGCTTCACCGTCAGCGTCAAGGTCTCCAAGGCGCGCGCCAAGCAGGCGCCGGTGGAGGTGGCGGCGGAGGAGGCGGCGCCCGCGCCCGCCAAGGGGCGCAAGGGGCGCAAGAAGGCGGAGGGCGCGGAGGGCGCGGAGGGCGCCGAGGTGCCCAAGGAGGCGAAGCCCTCTAAGCCTCGCTCCAACAAGAAGGAGCTCGCGCAGACCTATCAGGAGCAGCGCCTCACCTTCGCGCAGGCCCTCGACGCCCTGCCCGACAGCGACGCCCCCAGCTGGACGAAGGCGCAGGTGGAGGAGGCCATCGCGCAGGTGAGCGCCCTCTACGTGAGCGACGCCCACTGGAACACCTTCCGCGACGACTTCCTCTCAGGCAACGGCAGCGCGGGCCGCGGCAAGAAGTTTGGGCGCAAGCCCTGAGCCCGTGGGCGCCCCTGCGGAGCTGGCGCCCCTGCGCGCCCTGAGCTTTAACCTCAAGGTGGGCGTCGACAGCTCCCCCGCCGCCCTCGCCGCCGACCTCGCGCGGGTGCAGGCGGCGCGGGGGGGGGTTGACCTCTGCGCGCTGCAGGAGGTGGGGCGCGGCTGGCGCATGGGCGTGCCCATAGACCAGGCCGCCTACCTCGCCGCCGCCCTCGGCCACCCCGCCGCGCGCTTCTCCCCCGCACTCACCGATGACCGCGGCGGGCAGTTCGGCGTGGCGGTGACGGGGGCGTGGGCGCTCGAGGGGGCGCGGCGCGAGCTCCTGCCGCGCGAGCGCGATGAGCAGCGCACGCTCCTGTCGTGCTCGGTGGCCCCGCCCTCCTGGGGCGGGCGGCGCGTGCGCGTGCTGGTCACGCACCTCAGCGTGGAGCCCGCGGAGCGCCTCGCGCAGGCGCGGCGCGTGGCGGCGGCGGCGGCGGCGGAGGAGGGGCCGCTCCTCCTCCTCGGCGACCTCAACGACCTCCCCGACTCCGCGCCCCTCGCGGCGCTGGCGGCGGCGGGCCTGCGCGACCCGTGGGCGGCGCTGCGCCCCGGCGACGACGGCTACACCTTCAGCGTCAAGCGCCCCCACAGGCGCATCGACTACCTGCTCTGCCGCGACCTCCGCTGCGACGCCATCGACCGCGAGGCGTGGTCGGTGAGCAGCGACCACCTGCCGCTCTGGGGGCGCTTTTGGCCCCTCTGAGCGCGCGGGGGCGCGGCCTGTCGCTCTCGCTCTCGCTCTCGCTCTCGCTCTCGCTCTCGCTCTCGCTCTCGCTCTCGCTCTGGGCCCCGCGGGCGGCGCGCGCCCTCGACGGCGACCACGCGCTGCGCCTCAAGCTGGAGGGGGGGTACGACTGCGTCACCTACCGCCCCCTCGCCCTCGGCCTCGCGGGGGCGGCGCCCACGCAGGAGGGGGCGGACCGCGCGCGCGTCCACGGGGGCTACGCCCTCGCGGAGGCGAGCTACGCCCTCAGCGCCTCGTGGGTGCTCGCCGCTGGCTACTGGGAGGGGCGCTACGAGGAGGGGCGGGCGCGCCGCAAGGCGGTGGCGGGGGCGCGCTACCAGCTCGACGTCTTCCACTACGTGCCCTGGCTCGGCGCGCAGCTCTCGTATGACGTGGGGCGCGCCGGGTGGGCGCGCGCGCTGCCGCCCCCGGCGGCGGGGGGGGCCTCGCCCGGCGCCGTGGACGTGGCGGGGGCGCGCCTGCAGTGGGGCCTCGAGCTCGGCGTGGACCGCCGCCTCTCGCCGGCGCACGCGGTGAGTCTCACCTTCCGCTGGCTTAACGCCGCCGAGACGCCGCCGAGCGGGGTGGCGGTGGGGCTGAGCTGGACTTATCATTGGGCGCTGCTCGACCCCTTCGCGCCCTAGCCCGCCGCGCCCCGCCGCGCCCCCTGTGAGATGAGTCATGACCCACGCCCCCCGAGACTTCCTCGCCCCCCTCGTTGACGCCGTGAGCGCCGCTACGCGCGCCCACAGCGCCCCCGCTGACCTCCTCGCCTCCTGCGCGCCGCTGATGGCGGACCTCGTGACCGGCGACCCGGAGGGGGCGCTGCGGTTCGTGGACACCCTCTCGTGGCCCGCCCCCGACGACCCTATGTACCGCCGCGTGCGCGTGCGCGAGGGAGCGGATGGGGCGTGGTCGCTCTACGCGATCACCTGGCGCGAGGGGCAGGAGACGCCCATCCACGACCACGGCACCTGGGGGGTGGTGGTGGTCTTGGCGGGGACGCTCGTGGAGCGCATGATGACGCGCGTGGACGGGGGGCGCGGGGACGAGGGCGTGGAGCTGACGCCCACGGGGGTGTGCATCCTGCAGCCCGGCGCCGTGAACACCTTTATGGCGGAGCCCGACCACATCCACAGCACGGGCCCCCTCCGTGGGCGCGCCGCCTCCCTCCACCTCTATGGGCGCCTCATGACTTCTTACAACATGTATGACCTCGACGCCAAGACGCGGCGCCCGCTCCCGGTGGAGTGAGCCGGTGGAGTGAGCCGGCGCCCCGCCCCCCCTCCCGCTCAGGGCGCCGGCGAGAGCCGCCAGCGCTCCTGCGCGCCATCGAGCGCGTCGCTGAGCTCAAAGCGGAGCGGGAGCGCCTCGTTGGCCAGCCACAGGCGCAGCTGGTCGCTGAAGTGGGGCGAGCTCGGCAGCCCCGACTGCCCCCCCGGCACGACGTTCTGCCCCCGCACGGCCCCGTCGCGCAGCTCGATGACCATGCGCATCACCGGCCCGTTGCCCGTCGTGTAGCTCTCCCCGCCGAGCCCCGGATTCGCCGCGTCCACCCCCCACTGGTCGCCGGGGCGCGGGAAGTGCTTGAGGGCGCGGCGCGGGTCGCCGGCGGGGAGGGCGGGCAGCAGCGGCAGCTGCGCGGTGGTGATGTTGAAGCGACTCAGCAGGGCGCCCACGGGGCCGCTGCTCCCGAGGAAGGGCGCCAGCAGCGACTCAAAGCGCGCCTGGTGCCGCAGCCCCCACAGCCACTCCGCTAGGCGCGGCGTGCCGAACCCGCCCTCCCCCGGCGCGCTCGGCGGCGCGCTCAGGCGCGCGAGCGCCTCCGCCGCCGCCCCCACGAGGAGCTCGTCGCTGCGCTCCACCTCGCGCGTGCGGAGGTCGTCAAAGAACACCGACTCCCCGCGCCGCGCGTCCCAGGACGCCAAGGCGAGGGCGGGGGCGGGGCCGCGGGCGCGGAGCATGCGGTCGAGGGCGTAGACCTGCAGGCGCGACCCGTCGAGCGGAATCGGCCCCTCGTCCCCCCACACCGCCGGCAGCAGCGCGCGCAGCGCGGCGTTGAACAGCATCGTCGCCGCCGCGTCGGCGAGGGCGCGCGCCCCGGGGGCGGGGCTGTAGAACGTCTCCACCCCCGACTCCGCCTGGTACGCCACGCCCTCCCCCCCCTCTCCCCACGCCGCCAGCCGGTCGCGCGCCTCGGAGAGCCGCGCGGCGTCGGCGGCGTAGAGGGCGGCGAGGCGCGCCTCGTGGGGCGCGAGCGCCTCGCCGGCGTCGCGGCGCGCGGCGAGCCCCTCGGCGCGCGTGAGCGCCGTCACGAAATGTGGAGCAAAGAGCTCGCCGAGCCGCGAATCGCTGTTGGCCTGCGCGCGCGCCATCTCCGCCACCCCCACCGCCCCCGCCGCCGCGGCGCGGCGCAGGTCGCGGGTGATGGTGTGGGCGCGGAAGGGGTCCCAGGGCCCGCCGAGGTACCAGGCGTCGTCGTCGAGGCGCCCGTCGTGGGCGAGGCCCTGCGGGTCGTTGTTGGCGGTGACCACGAACCCGTCGGGCGGGTTGAGGGCGGCGGGCAGCTGCGCGGCGGGAATCACGCAGCGGTAGGGGTCGGCGCCCTCCTCGCCGCGCGCGAGCGCCTCAAACGCCGACTCGTCCGCGGCGCCCTCCGCGGTGGTGGGGAGCGTGAAGCCGCCGTAGCGCACCCCGTCGAGCAGCGACATCGGCGAGGCGCCCGGCGCCCACCCGCCCCCCTCGGCGGCGCTCAGGCGCGGGAGGTAGCCGCGGCAGGGGAGGGCCTGGTAGCTGGTGTAGAGCACGTCGCCGCGGGCGTCCCCCACGGCGCTCAAGAGCCCGCCCCCCACCAGCTTGCGCGCCTCCTCGGCGTACTCCCCCACGCTCTGGGCGCGCCCGAAGCCGAGCAGCGCGTCGATGAAGCGCGTGGCGTCGTAGGCGCCGTGGTCCACGCTGATGGCGCTCACCACCCCGTCGTCGTCGAGGTCGGCGGGCACTACCCAGCGCCCCAAGAGATTCACGCGCGCCTCGCCGGGGGCGAGGGGCTCGTCAGCGCCCACCTCGCGCCCCTCCACCTCGGTGAGGCGGCGCCCGTCGAAAGTGGTGTAGACGCGCCACGCCGCGCGCCCGCCGGCGGCGCCGAGTGCGGGGAGGGCGGGGAGGTCCACGGCGTGCAGCTCGCTCAGCAGGGGGCGCCACGCGCGCGCCCCGCCCTCGCCCTTAAACGCCGAGGCGGCGGGGGCGCCGTCGGCGTCGAGTCGCAGCTCCTCGGCGTACCAGTCGGTGAGGTCGAGGACGGGGTTCACCTGCGACCACGCCACGCGCCCGTTGGTGCCCACCGCCAGCACGGGGATGTTGGTGATCAGCAGCCCCGCCTGCTTGAGCGTGGCGCGCGCCTCGGGGGGCGCGTCGGGGGCGCTGGGGGCGGCGGCGAGGGTGACGGCGTCGAGCGCCACGGGGTACATGATCGAGGGCGTGGAGAGCTGCAGGTGCCCGTCCCCCGCCACCACCGCGCCCCCCCCCGTGACGGCCGCGCCCGCCGCCCAGGCGTTAGAGCCGAACCCCACGGCGGGGTCGCGCCCAAAGCGGCGGCGGAGGCCGGCGAGGCGCCCTTGGAGGCGGGCGAGGGACGCGGCGCTCACCCGCGTGGCGCGCGCCTCGGCGCGCAGGGCGGCGACGCGCGCGGCGCGCGCGGCGGCGGGGGGCGGCGCCGCGCCCCCGGCGTTGGATTTGCCGTCCGCCCCCGGCGCCCCCCCCGGCGCTCCCCCCGGCGCCCCCTGCCCCCACGCCGCGCTCGGCGCCGCGCTCGCCTGCGCCACCGCCTCCGAGGGCGCATAGTTGAGGGCGACCTCCGCCGCGAACAGCTCGGCGCGGGGCGGGTCGTCGGGGTACGCCTCCGCGAGGCGCTTGAGGCGCTCGGCGTAGCCGAGGTCGCGCGTCTCAAAGTTGGTCTCAAAGAGCACCACGGCGGCCATGGCGGCGAGGTCGAGGCGCGTCCAGGGGGCGGCGAGGTCGGCGGGGGAGGCGGCGCCGAGGAGCGGGGCGGCGAGGGCGAGCTCGGTGGGGGGCTGCTCCTCGCCGGCGCGCACCGCCGCGATGAGCGCGTTGACGCCCTCGGCGATAGCGTCGAGGTGCGCGCCGGCGTCGGGGCTCATGTGGACGTGGAGGCGCTCGGCCACGAGGCGCATGCCCAGCCCGCGGTTCTCTTGGTCGGTGCTGAGCGCCAGCTCCCCAAAGAGCTCGCTGAGCGTGCCGAGGCCGAGGCGGCGCACGAGGTCCATAGTGAACAGGCGGTCGCGGGCCAGCACATAGCCGAGGGCGCGCGCGGCGTCGAGGTCGCGCCGCGCGTAGATGTGCGGCACCCCGAGCTCGGTGAACAGGACCTCCACGGGCTCGCGCAGCCCCGGCAGCGTGAGCGCGCGCGCCACGGGGAGCGCGGCGAGGCGCTCCATAGGGGTGGGCTGCTCGCCCCCCGCTGCGCCCGCGGAGGCGCCCGCGGAGGCGCCCGCAGAGGCGCCCGCGGAGGCGCCCGCGGAGGAGCCCGCAGAGGAGCCCGCGGAGGCGCCCGCGGAGGAGCCCGCAGAGGAGCCCGCGGAGGAGCCCGCGAGGGCACCCGCGGAGGCGCCCGCGGAGGAGCCCGCGGAGGCGCCCGCGGAGGCGCCCCCGCCCTCCGCGCGCGGCTTGAGCTCCTCGTCGCACGCCCCGAGGGCGAGGGCGAGGGCGAGGGCGAGGGCGAGGGCGAGGGCGCGCGAGAGGGCGCGCCTCGCGAGGGGGGGGGCGGGGGTCACGTGAGGGCGCATCGCGCTCCTCCTTCTCGGCGCGCGAGGCGCACAGGGGGGGGGGGGATTCCCGCGCCCGGGGCGCGGCGGGGC
>VGTA01000203.1 GCA_016874875.1 Deltaproteobacteria bacterium
CGCCACACCCCCCGCCCCTCCCCCCCCCGCCCCCCTCCCCCTACCTGTGCGCCGGCGGCGCCACCGACAGCAGGCGCGCCCCGCGGTCGCGCGTGTGCGCCAAGATCAAGAAGCGCCCCACCTCCCCCAGCGCCGGGCTCGGGTGCGCGCTCACATAATCAAAGCGCCCGCGGTGGTCGGTGTAGCCGTCCTTGTGGATCTCCACCGCCCCCGACGACAGCTGACGATACACCTTCACATACACGCCCGGCAGGGGCGCGCCGTCGGCGTGGAGGCGGAGGAGGCCGCGCGCCTGCGCGGCGTCGAGGTGGAAGCGGTGGGGCGTGTAGGCGCGCGTCGCGCGGAGGTCCCCCGCGCTCACCTCCACCAGCGCCGCCCCGGCGCGCCACTCCTCTGGCAAGGGCAGCAGCGTCTCCTCGACCCCCTCCCCGAGCTCCGCGCGCCACGACGCCGCCGGCGCCACCAGGGGGGCGAGCGCCGCCGTCGCCTCCGCCGTGGTGGGGGAGGCGCTGAACAGCGCCTCGATGTCCACCGGGTACACGCTCAGCGTCACCTCGCGCGCCCCCGAGTGGCGCACGCGGAGCGCGTCCCCCTCCACCTCGAGGCTCAGGCTCGCCGCCGACGGACGCGCGCCGCCCTCGCCGCCCGCGCCGCCCGCGCCGCTCGCGCTCACCTCGAGCGACTCGTCGTCGTCGCTCAGGAGCGCCGCGAACCGCGCGCGCCACTCCGGGTGCGGGTGCCCCGCGTAGCCCTTCGCCACCGCGCGCATGTGGTCGATCTTGAGCGTGTAGGCGCTCAGGTAGGCGTCGAGGTAGTCGTAGAGCAGCCGCGCCCCCTCCACGGGCGGCGGGAGCGCCTCGAACCGCTCCACGGCGGCGCGGACGCGCCCCCACTTGAGGAGCAGGTACACCAGCTCGAGCTGGTCGACCACGTCCCACGCCGCCCGCGGCTTGTGGAGCAGGTAGCGGAGGTGCGCCACGTGCGCCTCAAAGAGCGCCGGCGTGGCGGCGCCGCTGGCGTCGTCGGGGAGCGCATCGGGCACGTGCGCCCGCGCCGGCACCAGCGGGTCGAGGTCGAGGTGCTCGTGGCGGCGGTCGGCGCGCGCGTCGATGAGCAGCCCCCCCGCGCGCAGGTAGGGCCCGAGGCGGTCAGCGGCTTGCAGCTCCACCAGCTCCCGCGCGCGGCGCAGGTCGCGGTGGCGCAGCGCGTAGCCCCACACCTCCCGCGGGCGCAGCCCCGCCCCCTCTAGCAGCGCCGCGAGGCGCTCGTAGAAGGGGCGGCTCGCGAGGCGGTTGTAGCAGAGCGACAGGTCGAGCGCGTGCAGGTTGGCGCCCCCGAGGTAGGAGAGCACCTGCTCGTCGCCGCCGAGGCGCGCCACCTCGGGCCACGAGGTGGTGTCGAGCTGGCTCAGCTCTCGCGCCACCGCCGCGCCCAGCGGCTCGCTCGCCCCCACCAGCGCCTCCCCCCCCGCCGCGCTCGCCGCGTAGGCGGCGGGCAGGGCGAACGCGCCCTCCTCGGGGAAGTAGAAGAGGTCGCGCAGGACCCGCGTCTCGTAGCCGCCGAGCCGCGCGCGCTCGCTCCGCAGGCGCCCGCTCGCCCCCAGCGGCAGCGCCCCGTTGGGCAGCGGCGCGTAGGCGTCCACCGTCACCTCCTCGCCGCGCGGGTTGGTGAGCAGCAGCTTGGACTCGTAGGGCACGCCGCGCCGCCAGCCCACCTTGAGCGGGTCCCCGCCCCCGTCGGCGGCGCTCGCCGGCGCGTACACGCGGCGCAGCGACACCGCCTGCTCCGCGGGGGCCGGCGCGGCGCGCTCGCCCTCATAGAACACCACCGCCCGCGACGTGAGCGACACCCGCGCCCCCTCGCCGTCGGCGCTCATGCGCGGCTGCTCGGCGCGGAAGGGGAGGTCGAGGACCGCGAGCGCGAGCCACGCCTCGCTCGCGCCGCTCAGCGCCTGCGGGAAGCGCGGCGACACGAACGGCGCCGCCGCCCCCGCCGCCGCCCCCGCCGCCGTCGCCGCCGCCGTCGCCGCCAGGTGCGCCGCGTAGTCCGCCCACAGCCCGTTCTCCTCAAACGAGAGGCGCGCCGGCGGCGTCGCCGTGAGGTAGGCGCGCTCGCGCCACCGCTGAGTGCCGCGCATGGGCACATAGAGGTCCTGCTCGTGGCGGCGCGCCTTGCGGCGATCGATGAGCCCGCCGAGCGCCTGCGCGAGGTCCTCGCCCCCATCGCCGTGGAGCGCCGCCGCCGCCTCCTCAAGGGCCTCCTCCGGCGCCGCCTCCGCCGCCGCGGCGCGGGGGGCGCTCGGCGGCGGCGGCGCGCTCGGGGCGGGCGGGGGCATCATCATCGGCGCCGGCGGCGGGGGCGGCGGCGCGCCCCCCGCGTCGGCGGGGGTGGCCTCTAGGCTGCGGGCGAGGGCGCTCGTGAAGAGCGCGCGCAGGCGCTCGGGCGCCGGCGGGCGCGCCGCCAGGCGGGCCTCGAGGCGCGCCGCCTCCGCCCCCGCCTCCCCGAGGCGCGCGTGCAGCAGGATTCGCTCGAGGGTGTTGAGCTGCTCGTAGCGCCGGGGGGCGCGGTAGGCGTCGAGCGGGCGGGCGAGCAGGTAGTCGTCCATAAAATCGACCACCGCCTTCTCGCGGAGCAGGGGCGCCACCACCCGGTCAAAGAAGGGGCGGTCCTTGTGGAACAAGAAGAGGTCCGCCTCGTGCCCCGCCACCTCGGCGTAGAGCGCGAGGCGCTCCTCGTCGCCGAGGGCGGGCCAGCGGAGGAGGGGCGCGAGGCGCTCGAGCTGCTCGCCCTCGCCGCTCAGGCGCCGCGCGAGGTCGTAGGCGTCCTCGAGGGACACGTAGGCGCGCCACTCGCTCGCCACGCTCGGCAGCGCGAGCGCCTCGCCGGCGGCGCGGGCGACGGCGGCGCGCTCCACCACGCGCACCTGCCCCGCGGGGGGCGCGGGGCTGTGGACGCGCAGGTCCACGCGCGCCGGCTCGGCGCCGGGGAGGAGCGCGCGCTGGTAGGCGGCGGCGTCGCCGTCCACCAAGAGCAGCTCCGCCGCCCCGAGCCCGCGCAGGTCCTCGGCGCTCACCTCCGCCGCCCCCTCGGGCGACAGCGGCAGCGACCACAGGCGGCGGGCGCTGAGCTGCAAGAAGTCCCACGAGCGGTCCGCCGTCACCAGCCCCCCCGGCCCGCCGCGCCCGCGGCGCGCGGCGGACTTGGCCATCGACCCGCTCCCGAACCCCATCCCGCCCCCCCCGTAGCCCGCCCCGCTCATCGCCAGCCCCCCAAACCCCACGCTGTCCACCTCCCCCTCCGCCGCGCGGTGCACGAGCAGGCTCGGCGCGGGGTAGAGGTTGCCCACCATCGGCGGGGCGTCGCGGCGCTCGAGCAGGTAGCGCTCCTCGTAGCTCAGGGTCTGCGCGTCGCTGAGGGCGCTCGGCGCCCCCTCGAGCTCGAGGGCGTAGTCCCACTCCCGCCGCGCGCGCGCCGCGCGCCACAGGGGCTCGTCGAGCTCAAAGCGGCTCGCCACCACGTGCAGGCGGGCGCGCGGCGAGGCGCCTCGGGCGCGCACGCGGAGCCCCCCCTCCGCCGTCACCTCCGGCGCCTCGAGCGCGAGCGCGGGCGGCGCGGCGGCGGCGAGGAGTCCTGAGGAGTCGGCGAGCGCCTCCCCCGCGCCCCTCAGCGCCGCGGGCGCCACGACCAGCGCCTGGCAGGCGCGCGCGCTGGGGGTGTGGGCGCAGAGCACGTAGCGCCCCGCCTCCAGCGGCGCCACGGTGAGCACGCCGCCGGCGAGGCGCAGCGCCGCGGAGCGGTCCACGCCCTCACGGCTGAGCGTCACCGGCGAGGGGTCCGCCCACGCCAGCGTCAGCCCCTCCCCCGCCGCCGCCCTGAGGACGCCGCTGAGCCCCTCCGCCGTGGTGGGCGCCAGGGCCCAGCGCTTCTGCTTGCGCGGCGAGGACGCCTCGAGGGCGCGAAAGGCGCTGAGGTCGGCGGGCAGGCGCACGCGCCCCGCCGCGTCCGTGACGCGGCTCAGCGTGACGGGGGGCGCGAGGCGGCGAGGCGTGAGCGACAGCTCCACCGCCACCCCCGCCAGCGGCTCCCCGCCCCTGCCCACGAGGCGCACCTCGGTGGCGGCCGCGTCGCGCGCGAGCGCGAGGTCCTCGATGATGTCGGTCTGCAGGTCCTGGTTGCGCGTGAGCGACGCCGAGGCGGTGAGGCGCTCGGCGGTGGCCGACGAGAGGGGCGCGAGCGACCCCGTGAGCGTGGCGCTGAGGGCGCGGAAGCCCACGGGGAGGTGCACCGCCTCCGTCAGCTCCCCCTCCACGAAGCGCGGCGAGTCCACCACCCACTGGCGCGGCTCGCCGCTGGGGCCCGTGAGGGCGAACGTGAGCGCGGCGCCCTCGAGCAGCCCGAGCGGCGCGGGGGCGGCGCCGAGGCGCAGCGCGGCGCGCAGCAGCACCCGCTCGTCGCGCCCGCCGGCGAGCTGCGGCGCCACGAGGGCGAGGGAGAGGGCGTAGCGCTCGCGGGGCAGCGACAGCGCCACACCCACGGCGAGCGCCCCCTGCGCGAGCGTCACGCGCGGCGTGTCGTCGCGGGGGAAGGGCACGCGCGCCACCCCCGCCTCGTCGGCGGCGTAGGTCTTGTGGTGCATCGTGAGCGTGGCGCCGCGCGCCGGCGCGCCGCGCTCGTCGAGCAGCGCCACGTCGAGCCCCTCGGCGCTGAGGCGCGGGTAGGCGAACAGGGCGCCCTTGCGCACCAGCGCCCGCGCCTTGAGGTCCCCCGCCACCACCTCCACCATGTACACGCCGGGGGCGTCGAGCGCCTCCGAGGTGACCTCCACGCGGCTCGTGACGAGGGGAGAGGGGCTGAGGGGGTAGGCGCGCGAGGCGTTGGGGCGCAGCCCGCTGAGGTCGAGGTCGAGGGTCAGCTCCTCGTCGCGCGCGAGGGCGGCGCGGGCGTTGAGCGCGTAGATGTCCACGCGGAGCGCGGCGGCGCCGCGGGCGCGCACGGGCAGCGTCACGCGCTCGTCGCGGCGAAACAGGCGCGCCGCGCCGCGCTCAAAGGAGAGGGCGGGGCGGGCGCGGAGGGCCTCGAGGTCCCCCGCCTGCCGCGCGGGGCGGAGGCGCGGGTCGTCGAGGGCGCCGCCGTCGTCCACCCAGCGCCGCCCCCAGAGGCGGTCGAGGAGGTCGGCGCTCAGGTGCGGCGCGAGGCGCGCGCGCGCCGCGTCGTCGAGGGCGTGCGCGAGGAGGGCGCGGAGCGCGAGCCCCTCGAGCTCCTCAGGGGCGCGCGCCTCCTCGCCGAGGGCCGCGAGGGGCGCGTCGAGCTCCTCAAAGGCGAGGCGGGGCGGCGACGCGCGCCAGCGCTCCTCCGCGCCGGGGTCCTCCCCCCCCACGAGCAGGTCGCGGCGGTAGGCGCGCGCGAGGGCGCGCTCGTCGATTCCGAGTCCCAAGAGCGACACGAGGCTGTCGAGCGCCGCCGCCCCGCCGAGGCGCCCCGCGCGCTCCTCGGCGGCGAGGCGCGCCACGGCGAGGGCGGCGCGGTAGCGGGGGAGCGGGCGGTGGGCGGCGTCGAGGACGCGCGCGGCGCTCCGCAGGGTCGCCTCCACCTCCTCGGGGGCGCGCCAGGGCGCGCTGAGGGCGGGGGGGCGCTCATCGCTGAGGACGCGCACCGCCGCGCTCTCCTCGCGGCGCGCGCGCTCGAGGGCGAGGCGGGCGAGGCGCTCCACGAGGTCCGCGTCGAGGTCCTCGCGCCCGAGCAGCCCCGCCGCCCCCTCGCGCGAGAGGAGCGCCTCGAGGGGCAGCGCGCTGAGGGCGGCCGAGGAGAGCTCGCGCAGGAGGGGGAGCGCCGCGGCGGGCAGGGGCGCCGCGTAGGCGCTCATGACCTCCGCCACCGTCTCCGCGCGCTCCTCGGGGGCGGCGGCGTCAAAGAAGGCGGGGGCGTGGAGGGCGCCGTGGAGCCCCTCGGGGGTGAGCACGTCCACGATGAAGGGCGTCACCTGCGCCCAGCGCGCCTTGAGGACCCAGTCGAGCTCCTCCGCCGTCACCTCTGAGGCGCCCGGCGGCGCCTGCGGCGCCGCGTCGGCGTTGAGGGCGGGCGGCGCGTAGGGCGTCGCGGCGTGCGAGAGCTCGAGGGCGCCAGAGAGCGCGCGCCACGGGTCCCCCTCCCCCCCGCGCGCTCCCTCTTGCGCCCCTTGCGCCTCTTGCGCCCCTTGCGCCCCTTGCGCCTCGAGCTCCAAGACGAGCTGGCGGAGGCGGAGCTCCTCGGCGAGCTCATCGTACCCCGGCGCCTCGCCGCGCGCGCGGAGGCCGTTGAGCGCGTCGAGGGCGGCGCGCGCCCCCGCCACGTCGCCGCGCGCCTGCGCGTCCACGGCGGTGAGGTAGCGCCGGTCGGCCTCC
>VGTA01000204.1 GCA_016874875.1 Deltaproteobacteria bacterium
CTCCCCCCCGCCCTCGCCCTCGCCCTCGCCCCCCGCCTCCCAGAGCCCCCCTCGGGCGCGCTGGAGGAGGAGGAGGAGGGGGCAGCGGGCGCGGGCGCGGGCGCGGCGCTCGCCGACCCCCTCCCCGACCTCCCCGCCCCCTGGCTCGCGCGGCAGTGGGCGCGCCGCGCCCCCGCCCTCGAGGAGGCGCTCGCCCGCGCCGCCCGCCCCCCCCTCGCCGCCCGCCCGCTCCCGCTCTGGTGCTTTGGGCACTTCCACGCCGCTCGCGCGCAACCCCTCGCCGGCGCCGAGGTGGAGCTGCGGGTCCTCGGCGACTGGGTGTCGCGGCGGACGCTGGCGTGGTGGGGTGAGGGCGGGCCGCGCTTGGCGCGTTGGTCGGTGGCGCGCGGCGCCTTTGACGCCCTCTCGGCGCAGGCGCCGCCTTGAGGCGCACCCTCCCCTTCGCGCTGCGCTAGAGGCGCTAGAGGCGCTAGAGGCGCTAGAGGCGCTAGAGGCGCTAGAGGCGCTAGAGGCGCTAGAGGCGCCACCCCTTTCGGGCTTGCGCCCGCGGCGCCCGCTGTGCTACTCTCCCGTGTACTTTCGGCGCGTGCGGGCGCGTGTGCGCTGACGCGGCGCGCGCAACGCCGCGCGCCGAGGAGCTATTGAGCAGACCGCGCTAGCGCTCAAGACGGGCCGCCCCGGGGCCCCGCGACGCTAGCGCGCCCACACTATCAAGCAGAGGGGCGCGCACGGGCCGTGCAGCGCTCGTGTGAGTGCGTTTTGAGAGTCAGCACACAAGATCGCTCTTATAATCACCAGCAGTGCCTCCAGCTCTACCAAGAGTGCTCCCCCATCGACCAAGAGCTCCTGCAGGCCTTGGCGCTGCTGCATGTCCCCTGCCCCCAGCACGAGATCGTGGAGTATGCGCTGAGCGTCCCGCGCTCGCGCGCCTCGGCCCTCTCGGCGGAGGTGATTCGCGCGCGCCTCGACACCCTGCGGCGAGGAGAGCTCGTCGAGGAGGGCGAGGACGGCGCCCTGGCGGTGCCCTCGGGGCTGATCCAGGAGCTGCTCTCGAAGCTCGTGTGGAGCCAGAAGATCGATTCCTTCTACCGCGCCGCCCGGGCCAGGTTTGGCTACTTTGACAGAATCAGCGCCTTGAGTCTCAACGCCCTCGGCGCCCCCGCCGCCCTCAAAGAGGAGGTGGTCGCCCTCGGCCCCGAGGCGCTGATGCTGGCGCTGCGCGTGGCGCTCTACTGCGAGGGCCTCGGCTTTGACGCCGCGGAGCGCGTGGCGGACCTCTACGAGGAGCTGTTCCCCGCCGAGCACGCCAAGCGCCACCCCTACCTCAAGGCGTTCGACAGCCCCTTCCAGGACATCTGGTTCAGCCACTTCTCCCCGCAGCTCACCGCCCAGCTCTGCATGGCGGTGCTCTTTCAGAAGCTCGGCAGGCTGCAGGACCCCACGCGCCCCCTCGAGACCCTCGAGGGGCTCTACCGCGCGCTCACGCTCAAGAACGACGACGAGCAAGAGGAGACGCGCGACGAGATCTACCGCTTCTTGTCGATCTTCTACCGCCTGCGCGGGCGCCCGAGCGCCGAGTGGCTGAGCGAGCGCACCATCACCCCGAGCCGCCAGGGGTGGTCGCTGGCCGCGCGCGCCTTTCAACAGCTCATCGAGGGCGGCTACGAGAGCTCTATGGCCACCTTCCACCGCGCCTGGCGCTATATCCGCGAGGAGAGCGCCCAGCAGCAGCGGTTTATGGGCAGCCCCCTCGGCCCCCTCTTTGTGCTCAACGCCCTCAACCAGCGCCAACACAACATCAACAACAACCAGGTCCTCACCCTCGCCAGCAAGCTGCTCATCCCCCTCCACAGCCAGCTCCGCACCCCCTGGCGCACCGATTTCATCTACCCGCTCATCAGCCAGGTGATCGGCCCCTACGTGGACCAGCGCGGCCCCGTGACCCCCATCGAGGCGAATCTGTCCACGCGCGAGAACATCTCGATTCTGTGGCTCTTTGAGGCGCTCTACGGGGTGTGGCACTACGGCGAAGACTACAGCGTGATGCTCAAGCCGCTGCGCCGCCTCTACGGGCGCGCCAAGCAGAGCGGGTACCTGTGGCTGGCGGCGGAGGCGGGGTCGCTGGTGGCGCACCTCGACCCGGCGGACATCGAGACGGCGCAGGACGCCGAGCGCCTCCACGAGCGCCTCGGCACGCAGAGCCTGGTCAACCTGCACCCGGTGAAGCTGGGCTGGCGCAAGCTCCTTGAGCGCCTCCGCGACGTGGGCAACACGCGCCAGCAGCTCGACTCCCGCCTCGGGCACTCCCAGAGCCGCCGCGTGCTGTGGGTGACGCAGTCGGAGCCGAAGGTGGGCGATTTTAAGTTCGTGCCCTATATTCAAGAGAGCCTCCCGAGCGCCCCGCGCGCGCGCCGCCCGCAGCAGGCGGGCGGGCAGTGGGGGCGCAGCTACCGCGCCACGCTCAAGGACGTCTATCGGTACCACATGGAGCACGCCGACCTGCTCACCCCGCAGGACCACCGCGTGTGCGCGCAGCTCATCATCTCGGGGCAGCGCGCGCGCGCGGAGTGGGAGCACTACTCGGAGCGCGACTTTAAGTTTGACGCCACCCCGGCGCTCGTCGCCCTCGTGGGGCACCCGCTCCTCTTCTTGGAGCTGCGCGACCCCAAGGACGCCACCAAGGTGGTGCGCAAGGCGATCACCCTGCAGCAGGACAAGCCCACCCTCAAGGTGACGTACCCCGACGAGAGCCACCTGAGCATGGTGCTCACCCCCAAGCTCGGGGAGCTGCCGGAGGTGAAGGAGGAGGAGCGCGTGTGGATCATGCAGACTCCTGAGCCCGAGACCTACAGGCTCATCGAGTGCGGCGCGATTCACCGCCAGATCGCCGAGATGCTCGACCAGGACATCCGCATCCCGCGCACGGAGCAGGCGCTGCTCAACACCGTGATCGACCAGCTCTCCAACTTCGTCTCCGTGCAGGCGGACGTGGGCGAGGTGGACGGCATCATCGAGCACGCCACCGCCGACTCCACGCTCATCTTGATCTTCACCGAGACCGACGAGGGCGCGCTCAAGCTGCAGATCCGCGTGCAGCCGTTCTTGGAGAGCGAGAACCTCATGCGCCCCGGCGAGGGCGGCAGCGTGCTGTCGATGCTGCTGGCGGGGCGCCGCCTGCGCGTGGAGCGCAACCTCGAGGAGGAGGCGCGCCGGCGCCAGGCGCTGCTCGAGGCCTGCCCCATCTTCTCGCAGCTGCGCGCGGACGGGGGGGACTGGCTCGTGGACCACCAGGAGCGCTACCTCGACCTGCTCTTGCAGGTGCGCACGAGCGGCGAGGAGGTGCGCCTGCAGATGCCCAAGGGCAAGGAGGTGCGCGTGGACCGCCTCGAGGTGGGGCGCGACCGGATGTCGCTCAAGGTCACCAAGGAGAGCTCGGCGTGGTTTAAGCTCGACGGCACGCTGGTGATCGACGAGCAGCTCTCGCTGTCGGTGCGCGACCTGCTCCTCAAGGAGCGCGTGGGGCGCTTTGTCACCCTCGGCAACAACGAGTTCATCGCCATCAGCCCCGACCTCGTGCGCACCCTCAACGAGATCAAGGAGAGCGCCGAGATCAGCGACAAGGGCGTGCGCTTCCGCGGCACGTCGGCGGCGCTCATCAGCGAGAGCCTCTCGTCGTTCTCGCGCGGGCAGGTGGAGGTGGACCGCCACTGGAGCTCCATCATCCGCAAGCTCGGCAGCGTGAACGGGCTGATGCCCCCCGACGACCTCAACGCCGACCTCCGCGACTACCAGCTCGAGGGCTTCCGCTGGCTCTCGGGGCACGCCATGCTCGAGGGCAGCACCGGCGTCTGCCTCGCCGATGACATGGGCCTCGGCAAGACGCTGCAGGCGCTCGCGCTCATGCTCTCGCGCGCCTCGCGCGGCCCATCGCTGGTGGTGGCGCCCACCTCGGTGGTGCAGAACTGGATCAACGAGGCGGAGCGCTTTACGCCCACCCTCAAGGTGAGGCGCTTTGGCGGCACGCGCGAGCAGCGCGAGCGCCTGGTGCGCGGCGCGGGGGCGAGGGAGCTGCTCATCTGCACGTACGGGCTGCTCAAGATCGACGTGGAGCTCCTCAGCGAGCAGAGCTGGAACATCCTGCTGCTCGACGAGGCGCAGAACATCAAGAACCACACCACGCAGGCCTCCAAGGCCGCCGTGCGCCTCCGCTCGCGCTTCCGGTTCGTGGCGACGGGGACGCCCATCGAGAACAACCTGATGGAGCTGTGGAGCCTCTTTCAGTTCCTCAACCCGCACCTCCTCAAGGGCATGAAGGACTTCCGCGACCGCTTCCTCAACCCCATCGAGAAGGACAACGACCGCGAGGCCCGCGAGCGCCTCGCGCAGCTGATCAGCCCCTTCATCCTGCGCCGCACCAAGGAGAGCGTGCTCGACGACCTGCCGCCGCTCACGGAGACGACCCACAGCGTGGAGCTGTCGGACGAGGAGCGGCAGCTCTACGAGGCGGTCAAGCGCGAGCAGCTCGCCGAGATCGAGCGGCAGTTCTCGCAGGGCGACACGCAGGCGCACATGGAGCTGTTCGCGCTGCTCACCAAGCTGCGTCAGCTCAGCTGCCACCCGCGCCTCGTGTTCCCCAACATCGACGTGCCGAGCTCCAAGCTCAGCTACTTTGAGGAGCTCGCGCGCCAGATCATCACCGGCGGCCACAAGGTGCTGGTGTTTAGCCAGTTCGTGCGTCACCTCGATCTGGTCAAGGAGCGCCTTGAGCAGATGCGCGTCCCCTACCAGTACCTCACGGGCGAGACGCCCGCCAAGGAGCGCCAGCGCCGGGTGGACGCGTTCCAGGCGGGCGACGGCGACGTGTTCCTGATCAGCCTCAAGGCGGGCGGCGTGGGGCTCAACCTCACGGCGGCGGACTATGTGATTCACATGGACCCGTGGTGGAACCCCGCCGTGGAGGACCAGGCGTCCGACCGCGCGCACCGCATCGGGCAGGAGCGCCCCGTCACGGTCTATCGCTTGGTGGGCAAGGACACCATCGAGGAGCAGATCGTGTCGCTGCACGAGTCCAAGCGCAGCCTCGCCGACGCGATTCTCGACGGGAGCGACCGCGGGCTCAGCACGTCCGACCTCATGGCGCTGCTGCGCGAGGAGATGGCGGCGGGCGGCGTGCGCCTAGGGCACGAGGCGCAGGAGGCGCGGGGCTGAGGTGGGCCGCCGCTCCGCGCGCCTCTTGGTCGTCACCTGCGCGGCGCTGCTCGCCCTCTTTGGGCTGGCGGTCGCCACGGGCGTGGAGGGCGCCTTAGGGGGCGCGGCGGCGTGGGTGGGGGAGGGGGGCGCGGCGGCGGCGCTCTTGAGCGTGGGGCTGCTGTGGGCGGACGTGGCGCTGCCGATTCCGTCCACGCCGCTGCTGGTGGCCAACGGCGCCGCCTTTGGTCTGCTCCCCGGCGCCCTCGTGTCGCTCGTGGGCGGCGTGGGCGCCACGCTGCTCGCGTGGCGCCTCGGACGCCTGTATGAAGCGCGGCGCTCGGCGGGGGTGAGCGCGGGGGCGGGGCTTGAGAGGGCGGGGCTTGAGAGGACGCAGGCAGAGAGGTACTTGACGCGGTGGGGCGGATGGGCCATTGTGCTAACGAGACCGATACCGATCTTAGCCGAGGCGGTTGCCTTGCTCGCCGGGACTCTCCCTCTGTCTGCCTGTCGCGTCGCCCTATATGCCTTGATCGGTCACCTCCTTCCGTGCTTTGGGTATGCGTACCTGGGAGCCTGCCTGCGCAGCGCGCTCTGAGCGCGACGAGACCCCACCCCACTCCGCCCCACTCCGCCCCACTCCGCCCCACTCCGCCCCACTCCGCCCCACAGACATGTGAGTGACGATGATCAAGCTTCAGGTGCCCCACCGTGCCCTCGAGACGCCCGCCGTGCTGCAGGCGTTCCTCGCGCTCATGCAGAGCCTTGCCCCCACCGAGACCGCCGCCCCCGCCCCCGCCCCCGCCGCCGCCCCGCCCCGCGCTGCCACGCGCACGCGGGGCGGCGCGCGCGGCGAGCAGCGCCTGCCTCCGCGCCTGCCTCCGCCCGGCGCGCTCGATGTGACCTCTGCCACAGGAAGCCCCACCCTCACGCAGACTCCCGCTACGCCTCGCGCCCCTCGGGGCGCTCAGGGCGCGCGGGAGATCGCGGGCGCGGCGAGCGCTCAGACCCGCGTGAGCGGGCAAGGCGCGAAGGGCGCCAAGGGCGCTCAGCCCCTAGCCGGAGCGCCTGGCGCGAAGGGCTTAGCGGACGCGCAGGGCGCGCAGGGCGCGCGGGGCGCGCGGGGCGCAAAGGGCGCGCAGGGCGCGCAGGGCGCGCGGGACGCGCAGGGCAC
>VGTA01000205.1 GCA_016874875.1 Deltaproteobacteria bacterium
CTCGAGGAGGGCGCTGCTCATGAGCGTGTGGTCGAGGAGGGAGCGCTTGACCACCTCGCTGCGATTCATCTCGTCGCTGAGGTCGATCAGCCCCGCCCCCGACACGACGGTGAGCGCCACGGCGGCGCGCAGGAGCAGGGCGTCGAGCGCGGCGCGACTCGGCAGGAGCAGGCTCAGCGCCACGGCGAGCGCGCCCACGGCGGGGGCGACGAGGAGCCCCGCCATCGGCCACGACAGCAGCGTGTCGAGCACCCCGCTGGGGAGCAGCAGCGCTGCCACCGCCAGCGGCGCGCACATGATGAGGAGCGCGTAGCCGAGGATGGCGGGGCGCCCCGAGGCGAGGTCGAGGCGCGCGAGCAGCGCGCGCGCCACGTGCCACAGGTACGCCGCCAGCGCGCCGCAGGGCACGAGCCAGAAGTAGGCGCCGAGGGCGCGGTTGGTGGTGTTGTCGGCGGAGAACCGCGACACGGCGAGGGTGAGCAGGATGGCGAACGCCCCCACCCCCACCGGCAGCGCCGCCCAGGCGGCGCGCTGGGCGGCGGGCGCCTCCGCCGCCCCGCGCTCGCCCCACGCCTTGAGGCGCAGCGCGAGGTCGAGGGTGAGGCCGAGGCCGCAGAGCAGGAGCGCCAGCGGCGCCCCCGCGTAGAGCGCCACGAGGCGCGCGCGCTCTAGGGAGAGCGCGTCGCCCGCGGCGGCGTTGAGGTGGACCGCCTCCAGCGCGGAGGTCGCGAGGGCGGCGACGACACACCCGAGGAGCGCGCGCCGGTGGGCGGGCGTGGTGTAGGGCGATGGGGGGCGTGGGGTCGTCATGGCGAGGGGCGCGCGGCGGCGGCGGGCGGGCGCTTAGTGGTTGTGGCCGGCGTGGTCGTCGGCGGGGGCCGGCGCGGGCTCAACCTTGGCGGGCTCCACCTGGGCGGGCTCCACCTTGACGGGCTCCGCCGCGGGGGCGGGGGCGGGGGCGGGCTCCGCCACGATCTCGATCAACTCCACCTCAAAGATGAGCGTCGAGTTGGGGGGGATGCCGGGGGTGCCACGCTCGCCGTAGGCGATCTTGGAGGGGCACACCAGGCGCGCCTTGCCGCCCACCTTGATCTTCTGCACGCCCTCGGTCCAGCAGGGGATGACGCGGTTGAGGGGGAACTCGGCGGGCTCGCCGCGCTTGTAGGAGCTGTCGAACTCCTCGCCGCTGATCAGGGTGCCGCGGTAGTGCACCTTCACCTTGTCGGTGGCCTTGGGCGACGCCCCCGCGCCCTCGGCGGTGGACGTGAACACCAGCCCCGACTCCGTCTTGACGGCGCCCGGCTTGGCGGCCTCCTCCGTCAAGAACGCCTCGCCCTTCTTGGCCTCGACCTCCCCCTGCGCCTTGCGGCGCTCCTCGACGAGGTCGCGGATCTTGGAGGAGAAGGCGGTGAGCTCGGGGTTGGCCTTGCCGTTGAGCTTCTCGGAGAGCCCGAGGACCACGAGCTTGAGCTCCTCGTCGCTGAGGTTAAAGATCTTGAGGCTGTTGCCGATCTCGGCGCCGAGGGCGTAGAGGGTCT
The DNA here is from genome assembly GCA_016874875.1 of Deltaproteobacteria bacterium. Taxonomy (GTDB): domain Bacteria; phylum Myxococcota_A; class Bradymonadia; order UBA7976; family VGTA01; genus VGTA01. The sequence continues at coordinate 1,539 of VGTA01000205.1, forward strand.
TGTCGGTGTCGCTGCTGAGGGCCTGCGTGGGGGTCTGCGCGAGGACCTCGCGCGCCGTCGTGGCGACGTGGGCGCTCACGAGCGTGGCGCCGAGGAGGGCGCTCTTCACGGCGAGGGCGCGGAGGGTCTTGAGCGTTGACTGCATTGCGTGTACCTTTCGGTTCGGCGGCGCGCGAGCGCGCTGTGGTGTGCTGTGGTGTGCTGTGGTGCACGGTGGTGCGCGGTGGTGCGCTGCGGTGCGCGGCGGCGCCAGCGGGGAACGCGAGCCCACGCGCGACGCTCAGAGGGGATACATGATCAGCCCGCATAAAACAACCTCCCTCGTGGGACCGCGGGTCCTCAGGGCCCTCCGGCGGGGCGCGTGGGGCGCCGCCGTGGGGCTGCTCGCCCTGCGCGCCGCCCCCGCCCCCGCCCCCGCCGCGCCCCCCGCCGCGCCCCCCGCCCCCGCCGCGCCGCTCCCGCCGCTGAGCCCCGCGCCCCTGCTCCGCCTCCTCAGCGGCGACGTCCCCACCGAGCTCACCGCCGACCACGTCGAGTGGGACGAGCCCCGCGGCGCCCTCACCGCCCGCGGCGTCCTCCTAGCGCAGCGCGGCGCCGACGGCGCCCCGCTCACCCTCCGTTGCCCGCACGCCGCCCTGCGCCTCGCCGCCCCCCGCCCCGGCGCGCCGCTCGCGCTCACGGCGGCGGTCCTGGGGGGCGGCGTGCGGGTGGAGGGCGCGGAGGGCGCCCTGAGCGCCTCGGAGGCGCGCTGGGAGGAGGGCGCCCCCCTCACGCTCACCCTGCCGCGCGGGGAGTGGCGGGGGCAGCGCGTGGAGGCGGCGCGCGCCGAGCTCGACCTCCGCGCCCGCGCGCTGCGCCTCTCCGGCGTGCGCGCCACGCTGCGCCTCCCCGCCCTCGACCCGCGCGGCGACGCGCGCCCCCCCCGCCGGTGAGCGCCCCGCCGGTGAGCGCCCCGCCGGTGAGCGCCCCGCCGGCGGCGCTCGAGGCGCGCGGCCTCCGCTACCTCTACGGGCGCGGCGGGCGCGGGCTGCGCGCCCTCGACCTGCGGGTGGCGCCGGGGGAGGTGGTGGGCCTCGTGGGCCCCAACGGCGCGGGCAAGAGCACCGCCTTTGAGCTGCTCGCCGGCGCCCTGCGCCCGCAGGCGGGGGGCGTGTGGCTGGGGGGCGATGACGTCACCCCCCTGCCGCTGTGGCGGCGCGCGCGCCTCGGACTCGGCTACGTCACGCAGGGCGGGGCGCTCTTTGAGGGCCTCACCTGCCTCGACGACCTCCGCTGCGCCGCGTGGCGCGCCGGCGGCGGCGCGGAGGAGGCGGCGCGCGACGCCCTCGCGCGCCTCGACCTCGCCCCCCTCGCGGCGCGGCGCGTGGGCGACCTCAGCGGCGGCGAGCGGCGGCGGGTGGCGCTCGCGCGGCTCTTGGCGCAGGGGGCGCGCGTGGCGCTCCTCGATGAGCCCTTCGCCGCCCTTGACCCGCTCGCGCTTGCCGCTATACGAGAGGCGCTGTTCGTGCTAAGAGATTCGGGGGTGGGCGTGTTGCTCACGGACCACCAGGCTCCCCTCGCCCTCTCGCTGTGTGACCGCGTGCTGGTGCTCCACGAGGGGGCGGTCCTCGCCGCCGGCGCCCCCGATGAGGTCCGCCGCGACCCCCGCGCCCAGGCGCTCTACTTTGGAACGCGCTAGCAGCCCCGATGCCCTCACCGCCCCCGCCCCGCCCGCCCCGCCCCGCCGCCCGCCCCCACGGAGCCCCTCGATGAGTCTGCAGGTCGGCCTCTTTATGAACCAGCGGATGCGCCAAGAGCTCCGCATGACGCCGCAGCTCCAGCAGTCCATCAAGCTCCTGCAGCTCTCGCGCGCCGAGCTCATCGAGGAGGTGCAGCGGGAGCTGATCGAGAACCCGCTCTTGGAGGAGGGCGCGGAGGGCGCAGAGGGCGCGGAGGGCGCGGAGGGCGCGGAGGGCGCGGAGGGCGCGGAGGGCGAGCAGGGGGATCAGGCGGCGCAGGGAGAGCAGCGCCCCGACGAGCGCCCCGACGAGCGCCCCGACGAGCGCCCCGACGAGCGCCCCGACGACACCGACTGGGAGCGCTACCTCAACGACGACGACCCGCCCCGCCCCGAGGAGCTGCCGCAGCGCCTCAGCGACGAGGAGCTGCCGAGCTTTGAGGCCACCTATATCGCCCGCGAGAGCCTCGCCGACCACCTCACCTGGCAGCTCCAGATCAGCAACATCGACGACGAGCTCCGCGCCCTCGCCCTAGAGCTGGTGGGCAACCTCGACGACGACGGCTACCTGCGCGACACCACCCTCGACGAGCTCGCCCCCCTGCTCGGCGTGAGCGCGGCGCGGCTCGGTGAGGCGCTCGAGGAGGTGCAGAAGCTCGACCCCACGGGCGTGGGCGCCCGCGACCTCGCCGAGTGCCTCACCCTGCAGGCGCGCGCCTACGGCCTCGGCGCGCTCACCGAGCGCCTGATCGCCGAGCACCTCAGCGACCTCGGGCGCCACCGCTACCCCGTCATCGCCCGCGCCCTCGGCGTGAGCGTAGAGGATGTGTATGAGGCCACCCGGCAGGTGCGGTCGCTCAACCCGCACCCCGGCGCCGCCTACTCGAGCGACGCGCCGCGCTACGCCACCCCCGACGTCTATGTGCGCCGCGACGGCGACTCCTACACGGTGAGCACCAACGACGACGGCCTGCCGCGCCTGCGGATCAACTCCTATTACCGTCAGGTGATGCGCCAGTCCAAGGACCAGGCGGCGCGCCGCTACATCACCGACCGCCTCAACGCCGCGCAGGCGCTCATCAAGAGCATCGAGCAGCGCAAGCAGACCATCGTGCGCGTGACGGAGTGCATCGTCCGCTACCAGCGCGACTTCTTTGAGCGCGGCCCCGAGCACCTCCGCCCCCTGGTCCTGCGCACCATCGCCGATGAGCTGAATCTCCACGAGAGCACCATCAGCCGCGTGACCTCCAACAAGTACGTGCAGACGCCACGGGGCCTCTATGACCTCAAGTTCTTCTTTAACTCGATGATTCAAGGCACCGGCGACCAAGAGGACCTCGCGAGCGAGGCGGTGAAGACCAAGATTCGTCACCTGATCGCGCTGGAGGACCCGCGCCAGCCCCTCAGCGACCAGCGCCTCGTGGAGCTCTTGGCGGACGACGGGCTGCAGATCGCGCGCCGCACCGTGGCCAAGTACAGGGATTCTATGCACATCTTGTCGAGCGCGCAGCGCAAGAGGCACTTTTGATGGTGAGCTCCCTGATCGCCCCCCTGATCGCCCCCCTAATCGCCCCCGAGTCCGTCCACGCGCACCTCGGCGCCACCCGGCCGCGCGGCGCGCTGCTGGAGCTGACGGGGCTGATCGTTAAGGCGGCGCCCGAGGTGGACCCCAACGCCCTCGTGGAGGCCCTAGAGCGGCGCGAGCGGCTCCAGAGCACGGCGCTCCTAGACGGCGTGGCGCTCCCCCACGCCGCCCTGCCGGGCCTCGCGCGCCCCGTCCTCGCCCTCGCCCGCTCCCCGGAGGGTGTGCCCTTTGGCGCGCCCGGCGGCCTCGACACGCACATCTTCGTGGCGGTCGTGACGCCGGAGGGCGACGCGCACGAGCCCGCGCGTCTCCTCGCGCGCCTCGCGCTCCTCTTTGAGACGCACAAGAAGCTCAAGCAGCGCCTCCTCGAGGCCTCGGAGTCCGAGCGCCTCCTCGAGCTGCTCCGCGAGGCGGAGGAGGCCCTGTGAGCGCCCCCGGCCCCGCGAGCGCCCCCGGCCCCGCGAGCGCCCCCGGGCACGCCCTCGACCTGCTGATCATCACCGGGCTGAGCGGCTCGGGCATCTCGACGGCGCTGCAGGCGCTCGAGGACGACGGCTACTTCTGCGTCGATAACCTCCCACCGCCGCTCATCTCCACCCTCACCGACCTCGCGCGCGGGCGCCCCGACCTCCACCGACTCGCCGTGGGGCTCGACGCGCGCAACATCCACGACGCCGCGCAGGCGCTGCAGGCCCTCGCCGCCCTCGGCGCGCTCGCCGTGTCGCCGCGCGTCCTGTTCTTGGAGGCGAGCGCTGAGAGTCTACAGCAGCGCTTTAGCGCCTCGCGCCGCCCGCACCCCCTCAGCCGCAACGCCCTCTCGCTCACGGAGGCGATGGCGCGTGAGGAGGAGCTGATGGCCCCGCTCCGGGGGGTGGCGCACGTGGTGCTCGACACCACCACCCTCACGGTGCACGACTGCAAGCGCCGCGTGCGTGAGCTGGCCACGGGGGGGGCGGGGGTGCGGCGGATGGTGGTGCAGCTCATGAGCTTTGGCTTCCGCCACGGGCTGCCGCGCGAGGCAGACCTGGTGTGGGACGTGCGCTTTTTGCCTAACCCTCACTTTGACCCCGCCCTGCGCCCCCTCTCGGGCCTCGACGCCCCCGTGCGCGAGTTCGTGCTCGGGCACGACGCCACCCGCGCCTTCCTCGCCGCCTTCACCCCCCTGCTCGCCGCCACCCTCCCCGCCTACGTGGCGGAGGGCAAGGCCTACCTCACGCTCGCGGTGGGCTGCACGGGGGGGCACCACCGCTCCGTGGCGGTGGTGGAGGCGCTGCGCCTCACGCTCATCGACCTCGGGTGGGAGCCCAAGGTGTCGCACCGCGACCTGCACGCGCCCTACTAGCGCGCCCGCGCCCGCGCCCGCCTCGCCCGCCCCGCCTCCCCCACCCGCCTCCCCCGCCCCGCCCACAGGACCGCGCCATGCTCCACGCCCTCTTGTTCGCGCCCGCCCCCCTCTGCGACGCCCTCGTGGCCCTCTGCGAGCAGCTCACCGGCGCCCCGCCGCCGCTGCG
>VGTA01000206.1 GCA_016874875.1 Deltaproteobacteria bacterium
GCGCCGCCGGGGGGGCGCGCTGCGCGGGCGCCGCCGGCGCTCCCGCCGGCGCGGCCCGCCCCCCCCACCCCCGCCCCCACCCCCGCCCCCGCCCCCGAGCCCCCCAGCGCGGTCGCCCCGGTCGCCCCCGCTCGGCGCCTGCAGCCCCTCGCCGCGCTGCGCGCGCCGCAGGAGCCTCAGCGCGAGCCCGCGGCGGAGCAGGGGGGGGGCCTCCTCAGCGGGCTCTCCTTGCCCGATGCCGTGCAGGGGCTCCCGAGCGCCCTCATCGCGGGCGCGCTGGAGAGCGCGGCGGGGAGTCTGGGGCAGGGCGCGCTGGCGCTCGCGCGACGCACGCTCCCCACCCTCGCCGGGCTCTTGGGCGCTGAGGGCGCTGAGGGCGCTGAGGGCGCTGAGAGCGGGGACCCCACGCTCAATATGTCCGGCCCCCCCGCGGAGGAGGGCGGCGCGCCGCAGGGAGCTGACAGGACGGTGGATATGGCGGCGGACCTGGCGGCGGACGGCGGCGAGACGGTGGACCTCGACGCGAGTCTCTCCGATGGGCTCGACGTGGACGCGGATGTGTTTGACGGGGCGGAGCAGACGCGCGCCGACGGGCAGGGCGAGGGCGGCGGCGAGGGCGGCGAGGGCGGCGAGGGCGGCGAGGGCGGCGAGGGCGGCGAGCGCGGCGAGGGCGGCGAGGGCGGCGAGGGCGGCGAGGGCGGCGAGCGCGCCTGAGCGCGCTCCTCAGCCGATCAGGTCCGCGCGCGCCCCCCACCACCCCACAAAGTCCCCCATCGCCCGCGCCGCCATGCGGGCGCGCTTCTCGTGCTTCTTCTCGCGGCGGTGGGCGCGGGGCATCGGGTCAAAGAAGCTCCAGTTGATGTTGCTCGGCGTGTAGTCGCTGTAGATGCCCTCGTGGCGTAGGTGGCGGTAGAGGGCGCCGAAGGCGGTGGTGCCCCCCGGCAGGGGCAGCGCCGCGCCCTGGAGGTGGGCGAGCACGTGCCACGCCACCAGCAGCCCGCAGGCCGCGGACTCCACGTAGCCCTCTACCCCCGTGATCTGCCCAGCGAAATAGAGGTCGGGGCGGGCGGCGGCGCGGAGGTCAGGGGCGAGGACGGTGGGGGCGTGCAGGTAGGTGTTGCGGTGTATGCTCCCAAAGCGCAGGAACTCCGCGCGCTCGAGCCCCGGGAGCGCCCGAAAGACCCGCAGCTGCTCGGGGTACTTGAGGCGCGTCTGGAAGCCCACCATGTTCCACGCCGTCCCCTCGCGGTTCTCCATGCGGAGCTGCGCCACGGCGTAGGGGCGCGCGCCGCTGGGGGGGGTGAGCCCCACGGGCTTGAGGGGGCCAAAGGCGAGCGTCTCGGGCCCGCGCTCCGCCATCACCTCCACGGGGAGGCAGCCCTCAAAGTAGCGCGCCTCCTCAAACTCGCGCGGCTTGACCTTCTCGCCGTCCACGAGCGCCTGCACAAAGGCGCGGTACTGCTCCTCGCTGAGGGGTACGTTGGCGTAGTCAGCGTCGCCCTTGTCGTAGCGGCTCTGGCGCCACACGATGTCCCAGTTGATGCTGTCGGCGTCGATGATGGGGGCGATGGCGTCATAGAAGTACAGACTCTCGCGCCCCGCGAAGCGCGCCACGTCGGCGGCGAGCGCCTCGTCGGTGAGGGGGCCCGTGCACACCACCACCGCGTCGTAGCCGAGCGCGGGGGGCGGGAGCGCCTCCACCACCTCCTCGCGCACCTCGATTTGCGGGTGGGCGCGCGCGCGGCGCGTGAGCTCCGCCGAGAAGAGGTCGCGGTCCACGGCGAGGGCGGAGCCGGCGGGGACGGCGTGGAGGTCAGCCGCCGCCATCACGTGGCTACCCGCCGCGCGCATCTCCCACTTGAGGAGGCCGATGGCGTTGAGCGGGTCGTCGCTGCGGAGGCTGTTGCTGCACACGAGCTCAGCGAAATCGTCTCCGCTCTGCGCGGGGGTGCGCTTGCGCGGCTTCATCTCGAGGAGCGTGACCTGCACCCCGCGGTCGGCGAGCTGCAGCGCCACCTCGCACCCCGCGAGGCCCGCGCCCACCACCGCCACGCGGCGCGCGCGGAGCGCCTCGCGCGCGCTGAAGGGCGCCGGGCGCGGGGGGGCGGGGAGCGCGCTGGCTGGGTCAGCGGGGTCGGGGTGTTCTTCATCACTCATCCAAGGAGGTCCTTTTTCTTGAGTTGTTCTTTTATTGTTTATTTTTGAGCGGCGTTGAGGGGCTCGATTACGTCTTGATACAGACTCGCGCTCTTCTTATGATAGGAGACGCTGAAGAGGAAGCAGGAAAAAACGAGCCGCCGCGCGCGTCCCTCCCCGCTACGCGGGTCGCTCTAGAGGTCGCTCCACAGGTCACACCCCAGGTCACGTCCCAGGTCACGCCCCAGCCGCATTCACCGCCCGCGCGCCCGCTCCCCCTCTCCCCCCAGCGCTCACCCCCTCGACCACCCCCCTAATCTGCGGAGCGACTTATGCATGCGAAGCGAGATTTCTTAGGAGCGCCCTCTACGTGGTGCCTCCTCACCGCGGCGCTGGCCCTCAGCGGCTGTCCCGACGTCACCACCCTAGACCTCATGGGCGGCGAGCTGGCGGGCGCGACGCCGGAGGGGGGCGCTGGGCCTGTGGGCAGCGCGGAGCCGCCGCCCATGGGCGGCACGCCCCCCATCGGGGGCAACGAGAGCGAGGCCAAGGGCTTTGGCGAGGACTGCTTCCTCAACGCCGAGTGCGAGTCCCGCCTGTGTCTGCCCGACGCGCTCATCTGCACCATGGCGTGCGATGACCAAGAGAACATGTGCCCCACGGACGAGTACGCCTGCCAGGTCATCCCCTCCTTTGGCTCCGTGTGCGTGCCGGTGGCCCCCACCGCCGCCCCCTGCGACCCCTGCACCAGCGACCTGCAGTGCCTTGAGGGGGAGTGCAGCGCCATCATCGACGAGAATCTGAGCGTGGTGGACCCCAACAGCAAGTTCTGCTTGCCCCCCTGCACCAACGACGACGCCTGCCCGAGCGGCTTCTACTGCCTTGAGGAGATCGGGCTGTGCATGCCGAGCGATGGCGTGTGCGAGGTGCGCGAGGAGAGCGACCGCGACGCCGACGGGGTGCCGGACGCGAGCGACAACTGCCCCGACGTCGCCAACCCCGCCCAGGACGACCTCGACGGCGACGGCGTCGGCGACGCCTGTGACCTCTGCGCCGAGGTGGCGGACGCCGACCAGGCCAACGCCGACGGCGACGGCTACGGCGACGCCTGTGACCTGTGCCCGGCGGCGGCGGGCAGCAACGCCGATGCCGACGAGGACGGCGTGGGCGACCTCTGCGACAACTGCCCCGCGGCCTCCAACCCCGATCAGGTGGACGTGTGCACGCCCCCGCCCGACGCCCTCCGCTTCGTCCTCGGCGGCACCGCCGGCGTGGCGGGCGTGAGCGCCTCCGCCACGCACATCCTCCTCGGCGGCTCCTTCAGCACCCGCCCCGCCCTCCTCAACAGCGCGAGCTACCAGCTCCGCGCCTTCCCCTCTCGCTAAACGCCGCCCCCCGCGCGCCTGAGCCCCCAAGGAGTCTCCTCGATGCGTGTCTTCCGCTCACTCTTGACCGCCAGCGCTGCCCTCGCGATGGGCGCCGCCCTCTCTCTCTCCCCAGCCGCCCTCTCCCTCTCCCCCGCCGCCGCGCAGGGCGTCTCTGAGTACACCCCCTACCAGGGCTTCCTCACCGACGCCGCCGGCGCCCCCCTCACGGGCGTGGTGAGCCTCACCTTCAAGCTCTATGAGGCCTCCGACTCGGCGGTGGCGCTGTGGGAGGAGACCATCGCCGGCGTGGAGGTGGTCAACGGCGCCTTCTCGGTGCACCTCGGGCGCGTGACGCCCAACATGAAGAGCTATATGACCGACGGCCGCGCGCAGTACCTCGGCGTCGCCGTGGACGGCAACGCCGTCTCTCCCCGCCAGCGCCTCGGCACCCAGCCCTACGCGTTCCTCGCCTATAACGCCAGCCGCCTCAACGGCCAGCCCGCCGCCTTCTACGCCACCGTGCAGCAGCTCAACGAGCTCACGCTGAACGCGGGCGCGGGCCTCTCCGAGGCGCAGGTGAACGCGCTGATCGACCTCCGCGGCTACCTCAACCAGGCGGCGATCACCAACCTCGTCAACCAGCTCATCGACGCCCGCGGCTACCTCAACCAGGCGGCGATCACGGCGCTCGTCAACCAGCTCATCGACGCGCGCGGGTTCGTGACGGAGGCGCAGGTGAATGCGGCCATCTCCGCCGCGGTCAACACCATCAACGCCGCCATCGCAGCGCTCCAGCAGCAGGTGACCAACCTGCAGAACACGGTGAACGCTCAGGGGCAGCAGGTGACCAACCTCCAGAACACGGTGAACGCGCAGAACGCCAACATCACCAACCTGCAGAACCAGGTGAACACGCTGCAGCAGAGCCTCACGGCGCTCCAGGCGCAGGTGAACAACCTCAACGTCAACGGCACGCAGCCGGAGATCGTGGGCGTGAGCGGCACCGCAACGGGGGGCAAGATTCAGTTCGGCGGCCTCAACGGCATCCGCGGCGCCTCGGCGAGCTGCAACGCGACGGTCGCCGGCTCGCACGTCTGCACCCTCGACGAGGCCACCCGCGCCCTCGCCCTCGGTCGCGTGAACGCCGCCGTCTCGGGCGTGGAGACCTGGAGCCTCGGCTTTAACCCCAACAAGGGCGCCAACTGCCAGAACTTCCTCTACAACAGCGGCGACGTGGCCACGGGCACCACGATGACCATCAACCTCAACTACACGAGCAACGGCGGCGGCGGCGGCGCCAACGGCTACCTCGTGGACATGGCCACCAACCGCGCCTGCGCCACCGCGCTGCGCGTCCTCTGCTGTAAGTGATGATCCTCTCAGGGGTGATCCTCTCAGGGGTGATCCTCTCAGGGGTGCCCCTCTAAGAGACATCCCAATCCGGGAGCGACGCGCGCCGCGGCGCGCTGAGGCCCCTCTCCCCTGCCCCTCCCCCGCGGCTCCCCCCTGAGTCGCGCCCTCGGCCCCTGCGCCGAGACCTCGGGCGCCCCTCGCGGCGCCCCCCGCGGCTCTCCCCTGAGCCGCGCCCTCGGCCCCCGCGCCGAGCGCGCCTCTCCCCCGCCTTCCCGCGCGGGAGGGGCGCAGCGCCGGCGGGCGCGCGCCCTCTCAAGGCGCGTCCCCTCGCCCGCCCCCTCGACCGCCCCCTCGCCCGCCCCCTCGCCCGCCCGGAGACTACAGATGAAGAGAGCCCCCCGTCTGCTCTGCGCCCTCGTGGCCGCCTCGCTCTTGTCCTCCACCGCCCTCGCGCAGGAAGTGCCCAGCGAGGTGCTCTACCAGGGCTTCATAGCCAACGCCCAAGGCGAGCCTATCACGGGCGCCGTGACCCTCACCTTCCGCGCCTACGAGAGCGCCACGTCCGCCGTGGCGCTGTGGGAGGAGACCTGGGCCAACACGCCAGTCCAGGGCGGCGCGTTCGCCGTGACCCTCGGGGCGCTCAACCCGCTCCGCGCGCTCGTCACCTCGGGGCAGGCGCGCTACCTCAGCGTGGCGGTGCAGGGCACGGGCGAGCTCACCCCGCGCCAGCCGCTCGGGGCGCAGCCCTACGCGCTGCTCGCCGGCAGCAGCCTCACCCTCGCCGGGCGCGCCGCGGGCGACTTCGCCCTCGACGCCGACCTCGACGCCGCGCGCGCCGCCGCCGACGCCGCGCAGGCCGCCGCCGACGCCGCCCAGACCTCCGCCACCGGCGCGCAGACCACCGCCGCCGCCGCGCAGGTCGCCGCCGCCGCCGCGCAGGCCGCCGCCGCCGCCGCGCAGGCCGCCGCCGACGCCGCGCAGACCACCGCCGCCGGCGCGCAGACCACCGCCGCCGGCGCGCAGACCACCGCCGCTGCGGCGCAGGCCGCCGCCGACGCGGCGCTGACGCCGGAGGAGGCGCAGGCGCTCCTCGACGCGCTGAATCTGCTCACGGAGGACGACGTGAACGCGCTGATCGACGCGCGCGAGTACCTCACGCGGGATGAGATCTCCGCGCTCATCGCCGCGGCGGTGGGCGGGGCGGGGGGGCTGACGGAGGCGCAGATTCGCGGCATCATCGAGGCGTATGGCTACGCCACCACGGCGCAGGTGCAGCAGCTCGTGCAGGCCTCCGACGCCGCCAACGCCGCCGCCCGCGACGCTCTGCAGGCCGCCCTCACCAACACCATCAACGCCCTCACGGCGCGCGTGAGCGCGGTGGAGGTGACGGTGACGCAGCAGGGCAACACGATCACGCAGCAGGGCAACGCGATCACCGCTCTGCAGACCACCGTCACGCAGCAAGGCAACGCGATCACGCAGCAGGG
>VGTA01000207.1 GCA_016874875.1 Deltaproteobacteria bacterium
TCGTCGGGCGCGTTGGGCGCGTTGGGCGCGTCGGGCGCGTCGGGCGCGTCGGGGCTGACGCCGCCGCCCTAAGGCGCCCCGCGGCCTAGCGCGACCGCGGCGCCCGCGCGCGCATCTCTCCCGCTGCGCCCCTCGCAGGCGCGCCCGCCCCCCTCTCACCGCGAGGCACGTCCCCCCATGAGCGCAGAAGAGCACGCAGAGCACGCAGAGCACGCAGAGCACGCAGAGCACGCAGAGCACGCAGAGCGCGCAGAGCACGCAGAGCACGCAGAGCACGCAGAGCACGCAGAGCGCGCAGAGCACGCAGAGCGCGCCCCCTCCGTCAAGACCGGCGTCCTCGTGGTCAACCTCGGCACCCCCGACGCCCCCACCACCCCCGCCGTGCGGCGCTACCTGAGGGAGTTCCTCAGCGACGGGCGGGTCATCGACATCAACCCCGTGGGGCGCTGGCTGCTCGTCAACCTCATCATCGCCCCCTTCCGGGCCCCCCGCTCCGCCCACGCCTATCAATCCGTCTGGACGGCGCAGGGCTCGCCGCTCCTCGTCCACGGGCAGGCGCTCGCCGCGCGCCTCGCCGAGCGGCTCGCGCCTTGGCCGGTGCGCCTCGCGATGCGCTACGGCAACCCCTCCATAGAGCGCGGCCTCGACGAGCTGCACGCGCTCGGCTGCGACCGCGTGGTGGTGTTCCCCCTCTACCCGCAGTACGCCGCCAGCACCACCGGCTCCACCCTCGAGGAGGTCTACCGCCTGCTCGGGCGCCCGTGGAACACGCCGTCGGTGGTGGTGGTGCCGCCCTACTTCAGCGACCCGCGCTTCCTGAGCGCCTTCGCCGCCGTGGCGCGCCCCGTCGTTGAGGAGCTGCGCCCGGAGCGCTACGTCTTTAGCTTCCACGGCGTCCCCGAGCGGCACGTGCGCAAGAGCGACGAGTCGGAGGGGCGGCGCCACTGCCTACAGGCGCCGGGGTGCTGCGAGGCGCTCACGAGCGCCAACCGCAGCTGCTACCGCGCGCAGTGCGTCGCCACCGCCCACGGCGTCGCCCGCGCCCTCGGCCTGCGGCGCGAGGAGTACCTGATCAGCTTCCAGTCGCGCCTCGGGCGCGACCCGTGGCTTCAGCCCTACACCGACAAGACCATCGAGGCCCTCGCCCGCGACGGCGTCAAGCGCGTGGCGGTGCTCTGCCCCGCCTTCACCGCCGACTGCCTCGAGACCATCGAGGAGATCGGCGTTGAGGCCAAGGAGAGCTTTGAGGCGGCGGGGGGAGAGCGCCTCGCGCTGGTGCCCTCGCTCAACGCCCACGACGCGTGGGTGGAGGCGGCGGCGGGGCTGATTCGCGACGGGGCGCCCGCCCGAGCCTAGCCCGCCCGAGCCCGCCCGAGCCCGCCCTAGACGCCCTCCTCCTCGAGCTCCTCCTGCGTCTGCGGGTGGCGGAGAATCTCGGCGATGCTGCGCCCCTCGCTCGGCACGAGGGCGGGCGCGAGGGAGCCGATGAGCATCCCGGCGATGGACGCGAACAGCCCGAGCACGTTACTCGGCACCACGCACTCCCCCCACAGCGCCGGCCCGCCGAGCCACACGCCGATGCCAAACACGATGGCTAGCAGCGCCCCCTGCGTGCTCGCGCGGGGCCAGAAGGCGCCCGCCACCAGCGGCACGAGGGCGGCGACGAGGGTGACGCTGGTGGTCTGCTCCACCATCTCGTACATGGTGCTCTCGGAGTTGAGCGCCACGAGCAGCGCCACCCCCGTGAAGCCCACCAGCGTGCCGCGCAGGAGCACGAGGAACGCCTTGTCCTTCATCTTGTGAGCGAAGGGGCGCACGATGTTCTCGGTGACGATCGCCGTGGGCGCCAGCAGCGCGCCGCTCGCCGTGGAGAGGATGGCCGAGAGGAGCGCCCCAAAGAACATCACCTGCGTCCACACGGGCATCTTGCCGAGCACGAGGTCGGGGAGAATCTTCTGAATCACGCGGGAGTCCTCGTGCTCAAAGAGGCTCTTGAGCTCCGGGTGCGCCAGGAGGGCGGCGAAGGCGATGAACATCGGCACAAAGGCGAACAGCAGGTAGGCGATGCCGCCGATGGCCGTGCCCATCACGGCCGTGCGCTCGTCCTTGGCGCTCGTCATGCGCTGAAAGACGTCCTGCTGGGGAATGGCGCCGAGGGTGAAGGCGCACAGCGTCCCCATCATCTCCCACATCCCCGCCGAGGTCTCGGGCAGGACCTTGAACTTGTGCTGCGCCACCGCCTCGCCCCACACCCGCTCAAAGCCCCCCGCGCTGTCGCTCACCAGCATCGCCACGATGCTCAGCCCCACGATGATGATCACCGTCTGGAACAGGTCCGTGAACGCCACCGACCACATGCCGCCAAAGATCGTGTAGACCAGCACCACGGCGGTGCCGAGGCAGATCGAGGTGCTCAGACTCAGCATGTCGCCGGCGAGCGTGTGGATCACGAGCCCGAGCGCCGTGAGCTGCGCGGCCGTCCAGCCGATGTAGCTGATGGCGATCGTGAGGCTCGTGAGCACCTCCACCGTCTTGCCGTAGCGATGTTTATAAAAATCGCCGATGGTGAGGAGGTTCATGCGATAAAAGAGCCTCGCGAACACAAACGCCGCGATCATCAGGCACGTGGCGGCCCCGAACGGGTCCCCGATCACGCCGCCGACGTTGCTCGCGGCGAACGTGGCGGACACCGAGAGGACCGTCTCCGCGCCGAGCCAGGTGGCGAACACGGTGGCGACGTTCATGTAGAGCGGCAGGGCGCGCCCGGCGACGAGGTAGTCTTGGGAGTTCTTGACCTTGCGGGCGGCGTAGAGGCCGATTCCGATGGTGGCGGCGATGTAGAGGGTGACGAAGGTGATCAGCAACGCTTGGTCTCCGATGGGGTGTGTTGGCGGGACATAAGAGGCATTTTTATATAAGATTTCTTATCTCACGGCGCTCGCCGTTAGGGGGCTTGGGGGGGGGCGCGGGAGGGGCAGCATCATGCTTGGGTTTTTATGTTTTGTACACAGCTATTTAGAAGTGCGCGCTCACCGCTCACCGCTCACCGCTCACTGCTCACCGCGCGCCCACGCCGCACGCCCGCCCCGCGTTCTGCGCCTCGAGGTAAGCGCGCAGGGGCGCGAAATACTCCAGGAGGGGCTGGGCGTCGAGGGCGCGGGCGCCGGCCACCGCCTCGAGGGCGTCGGGCCACGGGGCGCTCGCGCCGAGCGACAGCAGCGCCTTGAGGCGCGCCCCCGCCGCGCGGCTGCCGTAGATGGAGCAGGTGTGCAGCGGCCCGGCGTGCCCCGCCGCGGCGCAGAGGGCCTTGTGGAGCTGAAACTGCAGGATGTGGGCGATGAAGTAGCGCATGTAGGGGGTGTGGCTCGGCACGTGGTACTTGGCGCCAGCGTCAAAGAGGTGGGGGGCGGCGCGGTCGCCGGGGGCGCGCACGCCCTGTAGCTCCTCGCGGAGGCGCCACCAGAGCTCGTTGTAGCCCTCGGGGGTCACCTCGCCGGAGAAGACGCGCCAGCGCCAGGTGTCCACGAGCAGCCCAAAGGGCAAGAAGGCGAGCTTCTCGAGTCCCATCCTCATCTGCTGGTTAAGCAGCGCGTCCGGGTGCTCGGTGCGCTCGCGGAGGAGGCCGCGCCCATGGAGGTACTCGGGGGTGACGGAGAGCGCGAGGGTGTCGCCGATGCCCTCGTGGAATCCGTCGTTGGCGCCCTCCTGCAGCAGAATCGGCAGGGTGTGGTACGACATGAAGTAGTAGTGGTGGCCGAGCTCGTGGTGGAGGGTGATGAGGTCCTCTTGGTCGATCTTGACGCACATCTTGAGGCGCAGGTCGTTGTTGAAGTGGACGTCCCAGGCGCTCGCGTGGCACACCACGTCGCGGTCGACGGGCTTCTCAAAGAGGGAGCGCTCCCAGAAGGTGGGGGGGAGGGGGTCAAAGCCGAGGGAGACGAAAAAGTCCTCGGCGAGGCGGGTGAGGCGCTGCGGGGTGTAGCCCTGCGCCTTGAGGGCGGCGCTCACGTCGAGGCTCGGCTGGGCGGGGGCGGGCGCCACGAGGTCGTAGAGGTAGAGCCAGTCCTGCGCCCACATGTTGCCGGTGAGGTGGGCGGGGATGGGGGCGTCGAGGGGGACCTCGGCGTCGCCGTACTGCCTGTTGAGCGCGGCGCGGACATGGCAGTGGAGGGCGTCGTAGAGGGGTCGCACCTGCGCCCAGAGTCGCGCGAGGTCGGCCTCGAACTCGGCGGGGGGCATGTCGTACTGCGAGCGCCAGAGGTCGCCCATGTCGCGGAAGTGCAGGGCGCGCGCGCCCTCGTTGCCGAGGGCGACGAGCTCCTCGTAGAGCGGGCGGCTGGGGGCGGTCGCCTCACGCCACCCCTCCCAGGCGGCGCGCAGGGCGGCGGGGTCACGCGAGGTGCGCATGACCTCCTCGAGCTGCTCGAGGTCGCGGCAGACCGGCGCGGCGCCGGGGGGGGCGCCGGCGGGCGGGGCGCAGTGCTCCGCTCTGCCGTAGCGCGCCTCGAGCTCCGTGGCCACCTGCGCGAGGCGCGCGCGGCGCGCGGGGTCCGCCGGGGCGGGCAGGACGATGGAGCGCTTGAGCAGCGTGAGCTGCCGGCGGGTGGCGGCGTCCGTCCGCACGTCGTCGAGGCGCGCGGCGAGGGGGACCACGGACGCCACGTACGCCATCGCCTCCTCCGCCGCCGCCGCCGCCGCCGCCTCGTGCGCGGGGGTGAGGTGGGTGCTGTTGGCCCACTGCGCCTCTGAGGAGGCGACGTAGACAGCTCGGAGATCGCGGTTGACCTGCGCGATGAACCACTGCGCGTCGGCGGACTCGAGCGGGCGCCCGCTCGGGAGGGCGGGCGGGGGCGGGGGGGCGGCGTGGGCGCTGAGGGCGCTGAGGGCGCTGAGGGCGCTGAGGGCGCTGAGGGCGCTGAGGGGGGAGCGCGTGCGTAAAGAGCTCGTCATCGTCTGAGGACACCTGAGGCGCGTGAGGGGGGATGAGGTGTTCATACAATGACTAGGGGCGGGCGCGCCTATGATTTCAGCCGCCGCAGGCCGCCACCTCCCCCGCACAGCCCGCGGCGAGGCATGCGGGGGCGCCGTCGCAGGCGCGCCACAGGTCGCAGGACTCGAGGGCGTTGAGGGCGTCGGCGGCGGCGGGGGTGGCGCGGGCGTAGCAGCGCTGGGCGCAGAGGCCCTCGCCCTCTGGGCGCTCACGGTGGTCCCCCCACCCCTCGGCGCAGCGTGCCACGCAGGCGGCGAGGGGGGCGCAGGCGGTGAGCGCCTCTCCGTCGGCGGGCCAGGGCTCGAGCAGCGGCAGGTCGCAGAGGGCGCGCTGGTGCGCGCAGTCGGCGCTCAGGCACTCGAGGTCGCCCTCGCAGCCGGAGCGCGCCTCGCACTCGAGGAGCTCGAGGAGGTGGCTGTAGGCGGTGTCGGTGGAGAGGTCGCGGCAGATCTCGAGGCACTCGTAGTCGTCGAGGCCGTAGCGTGAGCAGGCGCGCAGGCAGTCGCGGCTCTGGGCGCAGCGGGTGTAGAGCGGCTGCGGGCGGCTCGGGCGGGGGCGGAGCGTCACGAGGTCGCCGCCCGCCCCGCCCGCCCCGCCCGCCTCGCCCGCTCCGCCCGCCTCGCCCGCCTCGCTCGCCAAGAGCGCGGGGGGGGGGGCGCGCCGCGCCTCGATCCAGTCGCGGTTGGCGGCGATGGGGGCGTAGTGGGTGCGCCCTTGGCAGAAGAGCGGGCCGCTCGACACGAGGCCCCAGATGAGCGTCTCGCCCATGAAGCGGGTGAGGGCAGGGCCGCCCGAGTCGCCCTGGCAGGTGTCCTGGGGGACGTCGCCGCGCCACGACGCCACCCACGCGCCGCCGCGCGCGGGGTCGCTGTAGAGCGCCTCGAGCTCCACGGAGCGCCTCACCCCCGCCCCGCTCTGGGTAAATCCGTTGGCCACGCCGTAGCCCACCGCCGTCACCCGCCGCCCCGCCTCGATGGGGCTGCTGGCGAGCAGGGCGGGCGGGGGGCTGAGGGGGGTCTCGAGGTAGAGGAGGGCGACGTCGTGGGCGGGGCTGGCGCCCTCGGCGCGGGTGGGGTCGTAGCCCTCGTGGACGCGGTAGGCCACGACGCGCGCGCGCTCGTTGGCGGCGTCGCCCACCACGCCCCCCACCTCCGCCCCGTGCGGCGGGCGCGGCGCGTCGCGGGCGCCGACGCAGTGGGCGGCGGTGAGGACGGTCTGGGGGGCGATGAGCACGCCGGTGCAGGTGAGGCGCCCGCGGGCGCTGGTGAGCGCCACCACCTCCCGGTGCCCCCGCTCTCGCTCGCCGCCGGTGATGGCGCGGTGGCCCGCCTGGAGCTGA
>VGTA01000208.1 GCA_016874875.1 Deltaproteobacteria bacterium
GCCCGCCGCGCCCCCCGCCGCCGCCCCCGCCGCGCCCCCCGCCGCGCCCCCCGCCGCGCCCCCCGCCGCGCCCCCCGCCGCGCCCCCCGCCGCGCTCACCCTCGCGGAGATCGACGCCGACGCGTTCACCCGCTACCTCCAGCGCGGCCCGCAGCCCTTCATCTCCTCGCTCCGCACCGCCCCCGCGCGCCAGGGCGGCGCCTTTGTGGGATTTCGACTCACGCAGATCGCGCCGGGCTCCCCCGCGGCGCTGGGGGGGCTGCGGGTGGGGGACGTGGTGACCCGCGTCAACGGGCTGCCCATCGGGCGCCCCGAGGAGTGGATGCGCGCGTGGGCGCGCGTGGGCGAGGAGCGGCGCGTGGAGGTGGAGGTGCTCCGGGATGGCGTGACGCACCGGTGGGCGTGGCGAGCGCGCCCCTCACCGCGCGCCCCTGACGCGCCTCTCCCCTAGCCCTCCCCCCGCCGCTGCGCCTCCGCGTAGAGGCGCTCCACGCGCGCCGCCACCTCCACCGCCACCAGCGCGCGCGAATCCGCCACCATCACCTTCCCCGGCGGCCCCCCGGGGACGGGGCGCACGTGCTTGCGCTCTGTGTGGTACACGGGCACCGCCTGCTCGTCGCGCTGGCTGCTGTGGTGGACGGCGAGGGCGGCGGCGTCGAGCACCGTCTCGGGGTGCGGGGTGTGCCCGCGGCGGGGGAGGGGGATGATCACGTGCGCGCCGGGCACGTCGCGGGTGTGAATCCAGGTGTCCTGCCCGCGCGCGTGCTGGAAGGTGGTGGCGTGGTTGTCGGCGCCGCCGCGCCCGAGCCAGATCACCTCCCCCTGCGCGCTGTGGAACACCCGATACGGGCGGCGCGCCTCGCGCGCCCCGGCGCGCGCCGCGCCCCCGCCCCCCTGCGCGCGCTCGCGCAGCAGCCCCGCAGCGCGTAGGGCGGCGCGCAGGACCTCGAGCGGCTCGGCGGCGAGCTCCTCGGCGAGAGACTCGAGCTCGGCGAGCTGCCGCTCCGTCTGCTCTAGGCGCGCCGTGGCCATCTCGGCGCCGCGCAGCGCCTTGCGCTGGCGCTGGAAGAGGCGCTCCATGTTCTCGAGGCCGTCGAGCTTGGGGTCGAGCGGAATCACCACCTCGCGCAGGTCGGGGTCGAACCAGTCGGTGACGCGCACGCTCGTGAGCCCGCGGCGCAGCTCGCGCACGCGCCCCTTGAGCAGCTCCGCGCGCCGCGCCCACGCCGCCGCCTCGTCCGCGCGCCCAATGTCGCCCCAGAGGGCGTCCGAGAGCCTCGTGAGGCGCGCGCGCACCTGCTTGAGGAGCTTGACGCGCTCGCGCGCCTCGCGGCTGGCGCGGTCCTCCCCGCGCTCCTCCGCCCCCGCCTGCGCCGCCGCGATCAGCGGCTCTAGGAGCGCGCGCGCCTCGTCGCCCGTGAGCGGCGGCGCCTCCTCGCGGGCCTCCTCGCGCGCCTGCTCAAAGGCCTCCGAGCGGGGCGGGGGGCGCCAGGGCTGCCCGAGGGCGAGGTCGCGCCCGGCGGCCCTGTGGAGCCAGGCGCGCACCCGCCCCGCGAGGTCCACCGCGTAGAGATTCTCAAGGGTGGGCAGCAGCTCGAGGTAGAGGCTGCCGGCGCGGGTGTGCACCGCCAGCACGCGGTCGCCCCCCACGAGCGCCACGCCCTCCACCCGCGCCCCCTCGAGGTGCGCGCGCGCCCAGCGCCCCACGCCGTGCGGCTCGGGGAGGGTGGGGGGCTGCTCGTGCCCCACGCGCACGCCGGGCGCCTCGGGGTGGGCGGAGAGCGTGAGGAAGTAGGTGCGCCCGGGGGCGCGCAGCTTGAGGGTGAGGGTGTGCGGGTCGGGGTCGCGCAGGCGCTGCAGCGCCGCGCCGCGGAGGGCGGCGTCGAGCAGGGGCGCCAGGGCGGCGAGCTCGCGGAGCGTGGGGGCGCGACTCGGGGCGCTCACGGCGCGCCCTCCTCCCCCTCGGTGAGCCGCAGGAACACCTCCTCGAGGCGCTCCCCCTCGCGCGCGCGCAGCTCGTGGGCGGCGCCGCGCGCGAGCAGCTCGCCGCGGTGGATGAGCAGCACCTGGTCGCACAGCTCCTCCGCCACGTCGAGCGTGTGCGTGCTCAGCAGCACCGTCAGCCCCCGCGCGTCGCGCTCGCGCCGCAGCAGCTCCTTGAGGCGGCGCGCCCCGCGCGGGTCGAGCCCCACCATCGGCTCGTCCACCACCAAGAGCTGCGGCTCTTGCATAAAGACCGACGCCATCACCAGGCGCTGCTTCATGCCGTGGCTAAAGCCCTCCACCAGCTGCCCGCGCTCCTCCGTCAGCTCAAACTCCTCCAGCCAGCGCGCCACGCGCGCCGGCGCCTCCCGCCGGGGGATGGACGGGTAGAGGCTGGCCACGAACCCCATGAACTCGGCGGCGCTGAGGCGCTCGTAGAGGTAGGGGCGGTCGGGCACGTAGCCCACGATCGCCTTGGCCTTGAGCGGCTCGCGCACCACATCCACGCCCCCCACCCGAATCTCGCCCGCGGTGGGCTTGAGCAGCCCTGCGATCATCTTCATGGTGGTGCTCTTGCCCGCGCCGTTGACGCCCAAGAAGCCCCAGATCTCGCCGCGGGGCACCTCCACGCTGAGGTCGCGGACGGCGTCCTTGCCGGGGTACTCCTTGCACACGCCCCGGAGCGTCAGTATGGGGAGGTGGGCGGCGGGGGCGCTCAGAAGTCAAGCCCCTTGCCCGTGCGCTGCGCGGGCTGCGTGAGGTTCTGCGTGGGGCTGAGCGGGGCGGGCTGGGCGCCCTTCGGGTCCTTCGGGCCCTTCTGGTCCTTCGAGTCCAGCGCGTCCCGCGTGTCCTTGACGGGCGTCGTGTCCTGAGCGGGCCGCGTGGCCTTCGCGCCCGGGGCGGGCTTGAGGGGCTGGGGC
The DNA here is from genome assembly GCA_016874875.1 of Deltaproteobacteria bacterium. Lineage (GTDB taxonomy): Bacteria > Myxococcota_A > Bradymonadia > UBA7976 > VGTA01 > VGTA01. The sequence continues at coordinate 2,904 of VGTA01000208.1, forward strand.
TCGGCGCCCTTGGCGCCCTTGGCGCCCCGAGCGCCCTGCGCGGGGTCGGGCTGAGCGGGCTGGGGTCTGGCGGGGAGCGGTGAGCGCTTGAGGGGGGCAGGCTGCTCGCGCCAGGAGGTGACCTTCCCCTCGCCGCGGCCGCGCGGGTCGGGGCGGTGGGGGAGGGCGCCCTTGGGGTCTTGGTTTGGCGCCGCGGGCCCCTCCGGCTTGAGCGGCCTCGGCGCCGCCCCCGCCGCCCCAGCCGCCTCAAGCGACACCGAGAAGGCGTACGGCGAGCGCCCCTCGCGCATATCGATGGGCGCGATCACCTGCTCCGCGAACCCCTCCGCCCGCACGACCGCCTCCATGACCACCGCGCAGCGCGTGCGGAAGGGCTGACCGCTCTGTAGAGGCATGGAGCGGGTGGGCTGCTTGGGGTCCTTGAGGTCGATGCTCGCGCCCTGCGCGGGGCGGGCGACGGTGATGGTCAGGTCGCACGCCCCCGGGGCCGACGAGGCGCCGCGCGAGCGCCCTACGCCGCCCTGCCACGCCCCCACGCCCGCCACCGCCGCGAGGAGGCCCGTGGCGAGCGCCCACCGCCTAGCGCCGGCGCGCGCGGCGGGGGCCGGGGAGGAGAGCTGCCCGCCCACGAACGGCACCCCCGTGGTGGCCTCCACCGCCGGCGGGTAGGGCGGGGCGGCGATGGCGCTAAAGCCGCCGGAGAGGGAGGGCGCGACGCGCTGCGGGGCGGCGGGCGGGGCGGCGGGTGCCCCGAAGAGGCCGCGGGGCCCCGACGACGACAGGCCGCCCGACGCGTCCGCGTGCGCCTCGCCGCTCGGCGTGTGCAGCGACGTGAACATCCCCGTCTGGTGGCTGAGCTGCGACAGGATGTAGTTGAGCTGGTCGATGATGTCCGTCACCGACGACGGGCGCGCGGCGGGGTCCTTGGCGAGCATGCTCGCGATGAGGCGCCAGAGCGGCTCCGGCACGCCGAGGGGGCGCGCCTCGGCGTTCAGGTGCAGCCAGCCCACCTTGAACTCCGCCGGCATCATGGCGAGCGTGGAGGGGATCTGGTCGTTGGTGGGGAGGAAGGGCGGGTCGCCGGAGACCAGCTGGTAGAGCAGAAGCCCCACGGCGTAGATGTCGGTGCGGATGTCGGTGGGCTGCTTCATGAACTGCTCGGGCGCCATGTACTTGGGCGTCCCGATGATCATGCTCGCGCTCGTCAGCGCCGCGGACTCGTCGCTGTTGATGTCCTTGGCGATGCCGAAGTCGAGCACCTTGGTGATCTCGTCGCCGGCGCGCGAGCGGGTGATGAAGATGTTGGCGGGCTTGAGGTCGCGGTGGACGATGCCGAACTCATGCGCCTCGCTGAGCCCCGCGAGGATGCCCTTGGCGATCTGGATGGCGCGCGGCAGCGCTAGGGCGCCCTCGCGCGCGCTCAGGTTTGAGAGCGGCTCGCCCTCGAGCAGCTCCATGACGATGTAGAGGCGGTGGCCCTCAAAGTAGCCCGTGTCGAGCACCTGCACCACGTGCGGGCTGCGCAGGCGCGAGATGATCTGCAGCTCCGCCTCAAAGCGCTTGGCCTCGTGCGGGTCGGTGGTCTGCCCCTTGAGCAGCTTGACGGCGCAGAGGCGGTTGTTGAGGCGCAGGTCCTCTGCCTTAAAGACGATGCCCATCCCTCCTTGACCGAGGACCTCAGTGAGGCGGTAGCGCTCACTGATGATTTTTCCGAGGAGAGGGTCGCTCATTGAGGCACCTTGTGGTGGGGCGGGGGGAGGGGCCGGCGCCCGAGGCCGGCTGAGGGGCGGCGGCGCGGGGGCGGTGACGTTGGGCGAGCGGTGGCGCGCGAGCGGCGGCGCGCGGGCGGCGAGGCGGCGAGAAGCCTTGAATCCCCTCACGCCGCAGTTGAATATAAGCCCGCACATGGTAAAACTCCAACAAGATTTTACACACGAGAAGGCGCAGATAGGTGCCCCCGCCATGCAGAGCAGACGTCGCGCACGCCCCGCCCCCCCCCTCCGCCCCCCCCGGCCCCCCGCCTCCCTCTGCGCCCCCCTCTGCGCCCTCCTCTGCGCCCTCCTCACGAGCTGCCTCCCCCTCAGCGAGGCGCCGCCGGACTGCTTCCCGCAGGAGGGCTGCCCCCTCAATCTCACCTGCGAGGCGGGGCGCTGCGTCTCCCCCCCGGAGCGCGCTCTCGCGGTGCGCGCCGGGTGCCTGAGCGCGCCGGCCTGCGTGGCGGAGACGGCGGCGGGGGGCGAGGTGCGCGCCTGCCTGATTCTCGAGCAGCCGCAGCTCCTCAGCGCCCACGCCCTCACGCTCCCCGCCGACGCCGCTGAGGTGAGTCTGCGCGCGCCGCTCTTTGACGCCCCCCTCCGCGCCAGCCTCGTCGTGCTCGGCGAGGGGGCGGCGTGCCCTGAGAGTCCGGAGGAGCTGCGCGCGCGCGGCCTCGACGCCGCCTGCCTCGCGGAGGAGGGCTGCCGCCTGCGCCTCCGCCGCCCGGCGCTCTTGGGCGACGAGGTGCGCGCGGGCGCGGGCGCGCCGCTGGCGCTCGGGTTTGACCAGGCAGGGGGGCAGTGCTTTGAGGCCTCCTGGGGCGCGCCGCCCCCCGCCGAGCGCTGTGACCTCGATGACAACGACTGCGATGGCTTTACCGACGAGGGGCTCTCGTGCCCCTCGGCCGCGAGGTGAACACGATGCGCCCTCTTGACCCGCGCCCCCCGCGCTCGACGCCGCGAGCCCCCCTCGCCCTCGCCCTCGCCCTCCCCTTCGCCCTCCCCCTCGCCCTCCCCCTCGCCGACCCCGCCGAGAGCGCCGCGCAGCCCGCCCCCGCCGCCCCCGCCGCCCCCTCGCCCGGGGCGCTCGCGGAGGCGGAGGAGCTGCCCCCCAACTACCGCGTCAACCCCATCTACCTCAAGGAGCCGAGCGCCGAGGAGCTTCGGTTTAAGGCGCTCGCCGACGAGGCGTACTCCAAGGGCGACCTGCTCGCCTGCCTCGCCCACCTCCGCGCCGCCTTTGAGGTGAGTCGCCACCCCCGCTACATCGCCAACCAGGGGCTGGTCTACACCGACCTCGGGCGCTACAAGGAGGCGGCGGAGTCGCTCGAGTACTTCATCAGCACCAACCCGCCGCCCGACAAGCGCCGCTCGGCGCAGCAGGAGATCAACCTCCTGCGCCCTGAGGTGAAGGTGGTCACCAACCCCCCCGGCGCCGACCTCGCCCTCAACACCGAGGGGCGCTCTCTCGGCACCACGCCCCTCAAGGTGCGCCTCCTCGCCGGCGAGCACCCCATCACGCTCACCAAGGACGGCTATGACACGCTCTCGGTGTCGCTCTACGTGATTCCGGGCAAGCCGGTCCTCGCGCAGTACAAGCTGATGAGTCAGGGCGTCCTCGAGCCAGCGGCGGGCGGGGGCGAGGGCGAGGGCGGGGGCGGAGGCGGGG
>VGTA01000209.1 GCA_016874875.1 Deltaproteobacteria bacterium
GCTGGGGGCAGCGCTGGGGGCGGCGCTGGGGGCGGCGCTGGGGGCGGCGCTGGGGGCGGCGCTGGGGGCGGGGGCGGGGGCGCTCGCGCCCTGCGCCTGACCCGCGGGGTCGATGTGCGCGATCACGGCGCCCACCGCCACCGTGTCCCCCGAGGCCTTGAGGAGCGCCACGAGCACCCCCGCCTTGGGCGCGGGCACCTCCATGTTGACCTTATCGCTCTCCACCACCACGAGCGGCTCGTCCTCCTTGACCCACTGGCCGGCCGACTTGAGCCAGTCACCGATGACGACCTCTTTGATCGACTCGCCAACAGAGGGCGCCTTGACTTCCACTAACGACATTTTTGAGGGTTCTCCGTGCTGAGGGGGGCGCGCGGCGCGCGCAGAGGGGGCAGGGGAGGGGCGGGGGGAGACGAGCGGGGAGAGGCGCGCCGAGGGCGCGAGGCGCTCAGGGCGCGCTGGGGAGCCCAAAGGCGCGGCGGAGGATGTCCTCGTGCTCGAGCTTGTGGGCGGCGGCGGAGCCCGTGGCGGGGCTGGCGCTCGCCTCGCGCCCCGACGCCTTGAGGCGCGCGCGCCCGCTCGGCGCGCGCAGCGACTCGCCAAAGCAGAGGCGGAGGTGCGGCCAGGCGCCCTGGTTGAGCGGCTCCTCCTGCACCCAGGTGACCTCGCCGCCGTCGGGCAAGCCGGCGAGCAGGGGCGTGAGCTGCTCCTCGGTGAGCGGGTAGAGCTGCTCCACGCGGTGGATCAGCGCCCCCTCCCCCGCCTCGCCGTAGCGGGCGCGCGCGTCGAGGAGGTCGTAGTACACCTTGCCGCTGCACAGCAGCACGCGGCGCGGCGCGGGGGTGGAGGCCTGCAGCGGGTCGGGAATCACGCGCTCAAAGCCGCCCCGCTCAAAGTCCTCGAGGGGCGAGACGGCGAGCGGGTGGCGCAGCAGGCTCTTGGGGGTCATGACCACGAGCGGCTTGCGGAGGGGGCGCAGCACCTGGCGGCGGAGGCAGTGGAACAGCTGCGCCGGCGTGGTGAGGTTACACACCTGGATGTTGTCCTCGGCGCAGAGCGCCAAGAAGCGCTCGAGGCGCGCGCTGGAGTGCTCCGGGCCCTGCCCCTCAAAGCCGTGCGGCAGCAGCATCACCAGCCCGCTCAGGCGGCTCCACTTGTCCTCCGACGAGACGATGAACTGGTCGATGATCACCTGCGCCCCGTTGGCGAAATCGCCGAACTGCGCCTCCCAGATCACCAGCGCGTCGGGGCTGTCGAGGCTGTAGCCGTAGTCAAAGCCGAGCACGCCCGACTCCGAGAGGGGGGAGTCGATCACCTCGTAGGCGCTCTGCACAGGCGAGAGGTGGTTGAGCGGCACGTGGCGCGTCCCCGTCTTGGCGTCGTGCCACACCGAGTGGCGGTGGCTGAACGTGCCGCGCCCCGAGTCCTGCCCGCTCAGGCGGATGGGCGTGCGCTCCACCAGCAGACTCGCGAACGCCACCGCCTCGCCCGCGCCCCAGTCGAGGGGCGCGGCCCCGTCGGCGAGCTCCGCGCGGCGCGCCACGAGCTTGGCGAGGGTGGGGTGGATGTGGAAGCCCTCGGGCACCTCGCTGAGCCGCCGGAGCATGGCGGCGGCGGCGCCCTTGGGGACCGCGGTGCTCACCTCTGGCGTGGCCGCGTCCGCGCCGCCGCGGTACGACTGCCACACGCCGCGCCCAAAATCCACGAGGTAGCGGAAGTGCTGGCTGCGCGCCTCCGTGTACGCCTCATTGAGCCACGCCTGCCGCGCCTGCGCGATCCCCTCCGCCTCCTCCGCCGTGAGCCCGCCGAGCGCCACGAGGTTCTCGGTGTAGCCCTCGCGCACGCTCTTGCGCCTGCGGATCGCCTCATACATCACCGGCTGCGTAAACGCCGGCTCGTCGCCCTCGTTGTGCCCGTAGCGGCGATAGCAGTACATGTCGATGATCACGTCGCGCTGGAAGGTCTTGCGGAAGTCCATGGCGAGGTCGATCACCTGCGCCACCGCCTCCGGGTGCTCCCCGTTCACGTGGAAGATGGGAATCTGGAGCATCTTGGCCACGTCCGACGAGTACGTGCTCGAGCGCGACGAGCCGGGGGGCGTGGTGAAGCCGATCTGGTTATTGACGATGATGTGGATCGTGCCGCCCACCTTGTAGCCGTCGAGCTGGCTGAGGTTGAGCGTCTCCTGCACGATGCCCTGCCCGGCGAACGCCGCGTCCCCGTGGATGAGGATCGGCAGCACCCGCTCGCGCGCCGCGTCGCCGCGGCGGTCCTGCTTGGCGCGGACGCGGCCGAGCAGGACGGGGTTGACGAACTCGAGGTGGCTGGGGTTGAAGCACAGCGACAGGTGCAGGCGCTTGCCGCGCGACGTGCTGTGGTCGTGGCTGTAGCCCATGTGGTACTTGACGTCGCCGCCGCCCATAAAGCGCTTGGGGTCGCTGTCGGCGAACTCGTGGAAGATCTGCGCGGGGGACTTGCCCATCACGTTGGCGAGCACGTTGAGGCGCCCGCGGTGCGCCATCGCGAACACCACCTCCTCCACGCCCTGCTCGCCCGCGCGCTCGAGCGCCTCGTCGATGAGCGGAATCAGGCTCTCCCCGCCCTCGAGCGAAAAGCGCTTAGCGCCCAAGAACTTCTTGTGAATAAACTGCTCAAACGTCTCCGCGTCGATGAGCTTGGTGAGCACGCGCGCCTGCTCCGCGCGCGTCATCGGGCGCACGTTCTGGCTCTCCTCCATGCGCGTCTGCAGCCACATCTTGGGCTCGATGTCGTCGATGTGCATAAACTGCGCGCCGATGTGCGCGCAGTAGGTCTTCTTGAGGCGCGCCACCACCTCACGCAGCTTGAGCGTCTGAGGGGCGCCGGCGAGGGTGCGCGTGGAGAACTCTTGGTCGAGGTCCGCCTCCGAGAGCCCATAGTGCCCGATCTCGAGCTCGGGGTGGCGGTCGGCGTTGAGGCCGAGCGGGTCGAGCTGCGCGGTGCGGTGCCCGCGGACGCGGTAGGCGCGAATCAGCTGATCCACCTTGTCTTGGCGCGCGGCGAGCTCGCGGCCCTGGGCGGGAGAGGCGCCCCCGGCGCGGAAGAGCGCCGGCGGCGAGAGGCGCGGGCCGCCGAGGTCCGCGCCGCTCAGGCCGGCGCTCGGCACCGCCTCAAAGCAGGCGCGCCACTCGGCGTCCACCGAGGAGGGGTCTTGGAGGTACTGCGCGTAGAGCGCCTCGATCATCCCTAGGCTGTTGCCGACGACGAGTGATTCCCAGTCCGCCTTCATGGGCAGATCTCCCTGCGTTGATCGCGTGTAGGTCGCGTGAGTGTGGCTCTGCGCGTGTGCCGCGCTGTTGCGCCCGCGGATTCTGAACGAGCGCGCCCCGCTTGTCGAGCCTCCTGTCGTTTTTTTTTGGAATCGCCGGGCGCGTCAAAAGCGCCCCGAGGGGCGCGCCGCGGCTTTTCACGGGGGCGCGCCTGTGTCATAAGAGCCGCACGGCGGCGCTCTCGGCGCCTGAGCGAGCGGAGCTTGAGTTGAGCGAAGAGCAGAATCTCCCCTTTGTCCTGAGCCCCTTCATGTTGAGCTACTACAACGCGCACCGCCCCGACGGCACGCACGTGCAGCGCTTCATCAGCGACAAGACCGCCAAGGTGCTCAAGGTGTTTGGGGAGCGCGGCCTCAAGAGCGCCGCGTGGGCGGTGCACAGCCACGGGGCCTGGCTGCCCCTAGAGCAGGACAGGGAGCGCGGGGAGCGCGGGGAGCGCGGGGAGCTGCTCTGGGGAGGGGGAGAGGGAGGGGGGGAGCGCGGCGAGCAAGCCAGGCGCGAGCGCTTTGAGCGCCTGATGGTCATCCTGCCCCGCCCAGAGCAGCACTCCCCCAAGCTCTTTACGCCCTGGGCGGAGCGCCGCCTGCGCCACCTCAACACCTACCTCGAGCGCACCAACACCGGGCGCTTTGTGCGCATGACCGCCCAGCGCCAGGTGGTGATCGGGGTGCTCATGCGCCGGCGCGGGCATGACCTGCAGGACCCCAAGACGCCCCTGCCCGCGCCGGAGCAGATTCCGCGCCTCCTGCAGCTCTTTTGCCACGAGGTGAGCCTCTACATCTCCATGATGAACGACCCCGAGCTGAGCTTTGTGCAGGCGCTCAAGCTGTGCGTCATTCCCAAGGGCCTCGACCCCCCCGAGCACAAGCTCATGCTCGACGTGCTGCCCACGGCGGTGGGGCTGCGCGGCAAGTCGCTGCCGCTGAGCCCGGTGACGCTGCTGCGCGGCGTCATCGGCGAGCTCGCCGAGCAGCTCGACCTGCGCAGCGAGGAGGAGGCCGCGGAGGGCGGGGGGGCCCTCGCCCGCCTGCGCGATCGAATCGCGCAGGCCCGCGCCCGCCGCCGCGCCCTCGCCTGCGTGCAGGAGCTCGACGCGCTGGCGGCGCGCGTGGACCTCGTGCAGCCCGATTTCGCTCTCCTGTCGTCGTGGGTGCGCGCGCTCACCCCCGGCCGCCCCGCGCCGCTGGTGCCGGGTCGCCTCATCGTCGCCGCGCTGTGCCTGCTCGCCGCGCTCCTCTTGTATGTGTATGGCTGACTCGCAGCCCCCGCCCACCGCCTCCGCCGCTCAGGGTCCACCCATGAAGACCTCCCTCGCGCCCCTCGCGCCGCTCCCACTCGCGCCCCTCGCGCCCCTCGCGCTCCTCGCGCTCCTCCCGCTCCTCGCGCTCCTCGCGCCGCGCCTCGCCCGCGCCCTGCCGCCGCTGGTCACGCAGGAGGGCGTGGAGGGCGACGTGACCGTCCGCCTCACCGTCGAGGAGGGGCTCATCGCCGGCGACGCGCGGGTGTACTGCGCCCTCAGCGTCACCGTCACCGGCGCGGCGCGCCCCTTTGCGCAGGGGGACGCGGTGCTGCTGAGGGTGCTCGAGGACGACGTGCCGTTCACGCAGGTGGGCGACGACCTCCTGTGGGAGCGCGAGGAGGCGCTCACCGCCGCCGAGGTGCGCGCGCAGCGGTTTGAGCGCACCTACGACTGCGCCTTCGCCGCGCCCGATGACCTCGTGGGCGGGGTGGAGCTCTACGCGTACGCGGAGGCCAAGAAGGCGGACTGCAACTTCCTGTGCCGCAACACCGGCGGACTCGACACCCCCTCCACCGCGCGCATCAGCCTCGATCCGCTCGACGACGACGGCGACGAGGAGGACGACACGCAGGCGACCGCCAAAACGCCAGGGCGGGGGGGGGTGAGCGGGCGGACGGCGCGCGACGCCGACTGGCTGCGCCTCAGCTACACGGCGCCGGTGAGCCTGCGGCTGCGGGCGGTGAGCCGCGCCGCGGGCGGCGAGCTGTCGCTGTCGCTCTACGGCCCTGGGGGCGAGGTGCTCGCCGCCGGGGCGCGCGAGCCTGGCGGCGCGGCGCTCCGCGCCGAGGCGGCGCGCCCCCTGCTCCCCGGGGAGTACGCCGTGCAGGTGTCGCCGCTCGTGGGGGGCGAGGCGGGCGACTTTAACTTCTACGACCTCGAGCTCTCCGAGTCCGCCATCACCACCGACTGCGCCCCCGGCGCCGAGGAGGCGCGCCCCTGCGCCCGCTGCGGCGAGGAGCGCCGCGCCTGCTCGGCGGAGGGGGCGTGGGGCGCGTGGGGGGGCTGCGAGGGGAGCGGCGAGTGCGACCCTGGGGCTGAGGAGACGCGCGCGTGCGGCGAGGACGGGAGCCAGAGCAGGACGTGCGACGCCTCGTGCGCGTGGGGGGCGCTGAGTCCCTGCGTGCAGTGCGAGGACGGCGCGCAGGAGGACTGCTACACGTGGCCGGAGGGCCGCCCGGGGGTGGGCGTGTGCGCGGCGGGGCGCAGGTCCTGCGCGCGGGGCGCGTGGACGAGCTGCCAGGGCGACCGCGGCCCGGCGCGCGAGGCCTGCGCCGACGGCGATGACAACGACTGCGACGGCCTCGCCGACCTCGCCGACCCCGAGTGCGTGGGCGGGCTAGGCGCCGCCTGCGGCGCCGAGGCGCCCTGCGCGGCCCCCTGGGCGTGCCTGAGCGCCGAGGTGTTCCCGGAGGGCTACTGCGGCGCGGAGTCGGCGGCGGGCGCCGAGGAGGCGTGCGAGGGCTGCGCGGGCGGCGTGTGCGCGCGCCTCGCGGGGCGCCTCTACTGCCTCGCCCCGTGCGCCACCGTCTTTGAGTGCCGCTTCGACTACCTGTGCCTGCCCGCGGGTCTCGGCGGCGAGCTCGCGTGCGCCCCCCCCTGCTCCACGGACGCGGGGTGCGGCGAGGGCTTCACGTGCGTGGACTACCTCTGCGCGCCGGGCGCCGCCCTCCCGCCGACGGGGGGGACGCAGGGGGGGGCCGGGGCGGCGCC
>VGTA01000210.1 GCA_016874875.1 Deltaproteobacteria bacterium
GCACCCCGCCGCCTCACAGAAGCCCCTCTCCCCGCAGGTCGCCCCCTCCTCACAGCTGCCCTCAGGCCCGCAGGGGCAGCCGCTGGCCCCCGTGGGGCAGCCGGCGAGGGCGCAGCGCCCCGCCTCGCAGCTGAGCGCCACCTCGCCGCGGTAGGGGGCGCAGTCATCATCTTGACCGCAGGGCTCCCCGAGCCCCCCCGCCACGGCCCCCTCCGGCGCGAGGCACACCCCGCCCTCACAGCTGAGCGCGACGCCGTTGACGCGCCCGCAGGTGTTGTTGGGGTAGCAGGGGCAGCGGGGGGTTCCGGGGGGGCAGGGGGGATGATGACCAGTTTGCTCATTAGGGATCTCAGCGTCTACCAGAGTGGACTCTACTTGTGGCTCTGTACCCTGATCAAGCATCGCATTAGGGGTTTCTGAGCCTGACGACGGCATTGGTAAACTTATAGATAATGTTTTTTTATTTTCAAAATCACTGCATGATGACTGGAATAATAGCATTAGCATGGCAAATGGTGTGTTTTTTATATTTTTATTATTCATCATTCATCACCACCAATATTAAAGCTATTGTTGAAGTTTTCAATGGCGTCTGAAAATTTCTCCTTTGCCATTTCATTGATGTTTCTTACGCCTTCCCTGATGCTTCTTACGCCTTCCTTTGTTGAAATTGCAATGTCCTTGACTTCTGAAATGAATGATATGGATTCGTATCCTGTAACTGCCGCTTTGCTATTAATGAATTCACGTGCACTCACAACCGATTTTGTGTAATCAAATGCTTTCATGCCAAAACTCACAAGATCTTTGTTACAAGAACTGCTGCTGATGCATTGTTTTGCTATGACCTTTTTTGCTAGAAGAATAGCGCCATCCTCGGCGATTGAACTAACGAGTTTAGCAGGGCCACCCAACGCGCCTTTGGCTGCCCCAAACGCAGCGGCGATCATCACTTTTTTATAGTTTATATCCCGTGGATCCTTACCCTCTAGTCTATTCTCAATCTGCTGATTCATGATCTCAAATCCACCAGAGATCACGGCCCCCGCGATGCCCAAAGCGATAGGAACGGCAGCTTGCGCTACAAGATGCCAAAGACGACCATCTCGATCAACACGGTCTATTGGAGCGTTACCTGAGTAAGTATAGCGACCTAGTGCTTGCCAGCTTATTCCCTCGCGATAATTAGCCTCATTCGCGCCCACTGCTTCGCTGCTCTTGGTATCGACTAACTGAAACGCGCGATCCGCGCTCACCCACCGCCCCAGCCGCCCATCCAGATAACGCGCCCCAAAGTACGTCAACCCCGCCGCGTCATCATGCTCCTTCCCTGTATACTCATAGAGCTCCCCCGCCCCATCGCTCTGCCAGCGGAGCTGACCAAAAGGATAGTGCTCCACGCGCGCCACCACCGCCCCCGCCTCCGACGACGAGGCCAAGAGCGAGCCGAGGTGATCGTGATGCAGCGCCACCACCCGCCGGGGCTCCGCGTCCACCATCTGAAGCGCCGAGGCGCGCAAGAGCACATCCACATCATCGGCGCGCGCCGCGAGGGGGGCGAAGCCCACCTCCCCGGCGCTCGCCGCCTGCGCCACCCACGCGTCGCCCACGTCCACGCGCGCGTCGCTCGCCACCTCGAGCGCGCCCTCAGCCGAGCGCGCCACGGGCGCCACGTCGCTCAGCCAGAGGTGCTGCAGATCGGCGCGCTCCACGCGCACCACCTTGCGCCCCCCCTCTAGGGCGATGAACTTGGTGGACACGCCGCCGCGCACCTCAAAGCGCGAATCCACATACCACACCACCTCCGCCCCCTCGCGCTTAAAGACGCGCTCCGTGGACGGCCCGTAGGCGGCCTCGAGGGCGAGGCGGTCGCCGCGCTGCACGCTCAGCAGGCGCCCCGCCCCGTCCCACAGGTGCTGCGCGGCGCCGCTCGTGCGCGTGAAGCCCGCCGCGTCGTAGGTGTAGCGCGACAGGTCGCCCTGGCCGCCGTCCGTGGACACCACCGCGTTGGGCTGCGCGCCGTAGGCGTACTCGCCCACGTGCGCCCGCGACGCGCCGAGGCGCGACGACAGGGCATGGCGCACGCGGTCGAGGGCGTCATAGCCCCACTCTAGGCGCTCCTCGCGCCCTGGGCGCCCCTCGTCGAGGCGCGCGCCGAGCAGGCGGTAGAGCGCGTCGTGCTCATAGACCGCGTCGCCCGTGGGGGCGCCGGGGGCGGGGGCGCGGTCCTCCACGGCGAGCACGTTGCCCACGCGGTCGCGCGTCAGGCGGCGCGCCGTGATGGGCCCCCCCACCCCCGTCACCCCATACTCCACCTCCCGCATGCGCGCGTCATAGGAGTGCGTCTCCCGCGCCCCGTTCAGGAGCGTGAAGCCCTCCAGCAGCCCGCGCTCGCTGTAGCGCACATCCGACACATAGCCGTCCACCCCGCGCACGCGCCCCGCGCCGTCATAGCGCACGCGGACGCGCTCGCCGTCGGGGTAGGTGGCGCTGATGATGCGCCCGGCGCTGTCGTGCTCGTTCTCGAAACGGAAGCGGTGGCGCCCGAGGCCGCGCAGCTGCGTGACGGCGCGCCCGCGCCCGTCGTACCCAAACTCGTCAAAGCCGCGCTCCCCGTCGAGGCCCGAGAGGGCGAACTCCACGCGCGCCAGGCGCCCCGCCACGCTTGAGCACTCCGCCCCGAGCGCCGCGCACTCCGCGGGGCGGTCATAGCGGTAGCGCACCTCCGTCCCCTCGCGCGTCTCGCCCAGCTCCTCCCACTCCCGCCAGGTGGCCGCCAGGCGCCCCGCCCCGTCATACTCGCTGCGCGTCACCGCCCCGCGCGCGTCCTCCACGCGCGACACCTTGCCCGAGGGGTCATACCCAAACATCGTGCGCCCCGTGTCGGGGTCGCGCACCTCGAGCACCCGCCCGAGGAGGTCATAGCTCTGCACCTTCTCGTTGCCCGCCGGGTCCACATAGCCGCGCAGATTCCCCAGCGCGTCGTAGGTCAGCTCCACCGCGACGGGCCCCTCCTCGCGGCGCGCCACGCGGCGCAGCGCCACCACGGCGTCGAGGCCGTTGCGCTCCATCTCCGTGGGCGTGTCCACGTCGCGCGCGTTGGTCGGGTCCGTGTCGTTCTCATCGTACTCGAGCGTGCGCAGCGGGCGGCGCTCGGTGCGCGCGCGAGAGGGCGCGCCGCCGCGCTCCGCCGCGTCCGGGTGCACCACCTCCACCGCGCGCCCGAGCCCGTCGTAGCGCGTGAGGGTGCTCAGCGCGCCCGGCCCGGGCAGCGGGCACACGCCCTCCCCCGGCGGCGCGGGGACCTCAAAGGGCTGCCAAGTCTCCGCGGGCTGCCCGAGCGCGTTGTAGCGGCTGAGGTCGCGCACCTGCGCTCGCCCCCCGTCAAGACGCACAACCTGCCCGCGCGCTCGCCCTCGCCCATCAAAGCACTGCACCTCCTCCACGTCCTCCCCGCTGTCGCGCGCGCTCCTCGCGCGGCGCACCACGCGCGGCGTGGGCGCGCGCAGGTCGTAGAGGTGGCGCTCCGTGGGCTGCCCTGGCGCGTCGTCGGGGTAGGTGACGCTCGTGAGGCGCCCAAACTCGTCATAGGTGTAGCTCGTCTCTAGCGCGCGCCCCTCCGCGCCCGCCGCCCCCGCCACCCGCCAGTCGCGCGACCGCGCCACCTGCTCGTGCACCGGGTCGTAGTCCACCTCCGCCCGCAGCGCGTAGGGCGCCGCCCCGCCCACCACCACCTCCTCCGCCACGGGGGCGAGCCCGTCCTCGTCATACTCAAACCGGCGCTCGCGCCCGCTCGCGTCGTAGCTCGCCACCGCGTTGCCGAGGTCGTCGTAGACGGTCCGGCTCTGCTCCACCAGCCCCGCGTCCCCCGCCCGCTCCCGCGCCGCCACCCGCGTGGGCAGCCCCGCGCGGAGCTGGCAGCGCGCCGCGAGCCCGTCATAGAAGGTCTGCTCCACCGACTGCTGCCCGCTGCCCGCCCGCCCCGTCACCCGGCGCTCGCAGGGCGACCGCAGGAGCCACGCCCCCCCGGTGTCGTCCCCGGGCAGCACATACGTGACCTCCTCCGTCCGCTCGTCGCCGAGGCACTCGGGGCCGCAGGGGCGCCCGTACACGGCGGCGGGGCGCGCCCCGCAGGGCTCGCAGGCGCCCCCGGCGCGCGCCACCACCCCGAGCCGCTCCACCCGCGCGCGGTTGCCGAGCTGGTCGTAGGCGTAGCGCTCAAGGAGCTCCACCCGCGCCCCCTCGTCCCCCTCCACCACCTCCCGCGCCCGCTCGCGCTCACACACAAAGCGAATGGGCGCGCGCGTCACCGCCGGCACGCCCGCCAGCGGCGCGCACTCCCCATACGACACGCGCTCGCGCTCGATCACCCGCCGCGCCGCCCCCTCCCCCACGGCGGTCTCCTTCTCCACGAGCAGCCCCCTGTAGTACCGGCGCGCCGCCGCGTCCTCCCCCGGCGCCGGCGCGCCCACGTCAAAGACCTGAGACACCTCCCGGCCCTCCGCCGACGGGTCCGCGCCCACCTCCGCGCGCGACACCACCCGCTGGAACCCCCTAAACTGCCTCTCCTCGCCATCATAGTACCCATCCGCGTACTCAAACGACTGCACCTCAGGCGCGGACCACCCCTCGCGCTCCGACGCCGTCCGCTGCTCCACTCGGTCGAGCGTCTGCGTGGGACTCGGCAGGCGCGTCGCCCACCCCCCCGCCAGCATGTGCCGCGTGGAGTCTCCATACGTGAGGAGCGTGAGGGCGCCGAGGCCGTTGTCGATGGACGAGAGCAGGTGGGCGCGCCGCGGGAAGAGCTCGAGGTAGGTGAGCGCGCCGCTGGCGTCCACCCACAGCACGTCGGTGGAGCCGTTGCCGTTGAGGTCCGCGTAGCGCACCTGCGCGCCCTCCAGCGCCCGCGGCAGCTCCGCGCCCCCCACCGCCCGCGCCGGCACCGCCCCCGCGCCCCCCGCGGCCCCCACGCGCAGCGGCGGCGCGAAGCGCGCCCCCGCGCGATTGAGCGACACCCGCACCTCCCCTGGCAGCACCTCCACGAGGTCCGACAGCGAATCGCCGTCGAGGTCCACGAGCTGCGCCGACGGCGACGAGTCCTGCGGCGCCCCCTCCATCACCCGCCAGCCCGCCGAGAAGCGCCCCCACCCGAGGTTGAGCCGGTAGCGCACCAGCGCCCCAGCGCGCTGCACGGCGTCGAGGAGCCCGTCGCCGTTCATGTCGCTCAGCTGAAGCCCCTCGTCGAACCCGACGTCGAGCTGCGTCTCGGCGAGCGCCGCGCCCTCAAACACGCGCGCGCCCCCCGCCCCCGCCACGTTCATAAACACGCTCGTGGCGCCGCTGGTCACCTGCAGCACATCGCCGCGCCGGTCGCCGTCCACGTCAAAGAAGCGGCGCGCCGCCCCCTCGCCGTCGGCGAGCGACGGCAGCCGCAGGGCGCCCACGTCCTCGAGCCCCGCCCAGTCCCCCGAGCCGTCATTGACCAAGACCTGCCCCCCCGCCCCGAGACTCCGCAGCAGGTCCGTGTCGCCGTCGCCGTCCACGTCGAGGGGCTGCACGCCGCCGGCGCTCAGCTTGACCGACCCCACCCCCGCCAGGCGCGACGGCGACAGCGGCGCGAACTCCACGGCGCCGCCCGGGCCCACGGGCCCGAGGTTGAGGGCGAAGGCGTGCGCCTCCTCGGCGCGGGTGTCGAGCACGTCGGGCAGGCCGTCGGCGTTGATGTCGAGCAGGTCCGCCTCCCCCACCCCAAAGCCCACCCCCACCCGCGCCCCCACCCGCGCCACATACGGGCGCTCCTCCTCCGCGAGCGCGGCGGCGTCGCCCTCCGCGAGGGGGGAGCGCGTGTAGCCGAACTCGAACACCACGGGGAAGGGCGCCTGCCCCACGCTGCCAAAGCGCTCTACGCGCGCGAGGCGCGACAGCCCGCCCTCCTCCTCATAGCTGAGGCGCCAGCTCTTCACGCGGCGCCCGTGGCGGCGCACCTCCACGTCGCGCAGGCGGCGATCTTGGCGGAGGTCAAACCCAAAGCGCGCCTCGGAGAGCGCGTCCCCCCGCGCCTCATACGAGAGCGCCACGCGGTACCGAAAGCCGCGCGGCCCCTCTGACCACTCCGCCGCCCGCAGGTAGGGCCACCCGCTGGCGTTGAGCTCCCACTCATAGCGGGCGCGGTTGAGGGGGCTCACGGCGTCGCGCTGCTCCACGAGGCGCCACGCCGCCACCCCGCTCGGCCCCACCACCCGCGCCTCCGGCGCCGCCGCCCCCGACGCCGCCGCCCCGAACCACGACCGCTGACCGTCCGGGTGCTCGGCGA
>VGTA01000211.1 GCA_016874875.1 Deltaproteobacteria bacterium
AGGCGGCGCGGTGGAGGGCGGCGCGGGCGGCGCGGGCGGCGCGGGCGGCGCGGGCGGCGCGGGCGGCGCGGGTGGCGCGGGTGGCGCGGGCGGCGCGGGCGGCGCGGGTGGCGCGGGTGGCGCGGGCGGCGCGGTGGAGGGCGGCGCGGGTGGCGCGGGTGGCGCGGGCGGCGCGGTGGAGGGCGGCGCGGGCGGCGCGGGTGGCGCGGGCGCGGCGCCGGGCTCGCGAGATGTGAGCGACGAGGGCTGCGCGCAGCGCCGCGGCGCCCCTGCCGCGCCCCTCGCGCTCCTCGCCGCCCTCGCCGCCCTCGCCGCCCGCGCGCGAAGGCGATCGCGCTCGCGCTGAGCGGCGATAGCGGGATTTTGAGTATTTGGATTTTGAGCTTTTATCCTCCCTGACCTCGACCCCACCCCCTCACCCCCAGAGCCCCCAACATGTTCAAGAGAATCCTCATCGCCAACCGCGGCGAGATCGCCCTGCGGGTGATCAAGGCCTGCCGCGCCCTCGGCGTGGAGACGGTGGCGGCGTACTCGGAGGCCGACGCCGCCTCCCCGCACCTCGCCGAGGCGGACCAGGCGATCTGCGTGGGTCCGGGCCCGAGCGCGCGCTCCTACCTCAACCAAGACGCGCTCCTGCAGGCGGCGGAGCAGACGGGGTGCCAGGCGGTGCACCCCGGCTACGGCTTCCTCTCCGAGAACGCCCTGTTCGCCGCCCGCTGCGCCCAGCAGCAGCTCACCTTTATCGGCCCGAGCCCCACCGCCCTGCGCCTCATGGGCGACAAGGCGCAGGCGCGCGCCACCATGGCCTCCTACGGCGTGACGGGCGTCCCCGGCAGCGTCGGACTCGTCCACAGCGCCGAGGAGGCGCTGGCGGCGGCGGAGGGCGTGGGCTACCCCGTGCTCCTCAAGGCCACCGCCGGCGGCGGGGGCAAGGGCATGCGCGTGTGCCGCGCCCCCGAGGACCTCCCGCGCGCCTTTGAGCAGGCGCGCGTGGAGGCGCTCAAGGCGTTCGGCGACGGCGGGCTCTACCTCGAGCGCTTCGTGGAGGGCGGGCGCCACATCGAGTTTCAGGTGCTCGGCGACCGCTACGGGCGCGTGATTCACCTCGGGGAGCGCGAGTGCTCCACCCAGCGCAGCAACCAAAAAGTCATCGAGGAGGCGCCGAGTCGCGGCGTGTCGGCGGCGCAGCGCGAGGCGCTCGGCGCGCGCATCTGCGAGGTGCTGCGCCAGATCGGCTACGTGGGCGCCGGCACCGTGGAGCTCCTGCGCGGCCCCGACGGCGCCCTCTACTTTATGGAGATGAACACCCGCTTGCAGGTGGAGCACCCCGTGACGGAGCTGGTGACGGGGGTGGACCTCGTGTCGTGGCAGCTGCGGGTGGCGGCGGGGCAGCCCCTCACGCTCCGCCAGGAGGACGTGGCGCTCACGGGGCACGCCATCGAGTGCCGCCTCAACGCCGAGGACGCCGCGCAGGGCTTCCGCCCCGCCCCCGGCCTCATCACCGCCTTCGACGCCCCCGAGGAGTGGCGCTACCGCCTCGCCGGCCCCGTCCGCCTCGACACCCACGTGCGCGCCGGGTACCGCGTCCCCACCCTCTACGACTCCATGCTCGGCAAGCTGATCGCCCACGCCCCCACGCGCGACGAGGCCATCGAGGCCCTGCGCGCGGCGCTCGCGCAGCTCCGCGTGGAGGGCGTCCCCACCACCATCGCCCTGCACCGCTTCCTGCTCAACAGCGCCGCGTTCCGCTCAGGGCAGTACAGCACCGCCGACATGAGCGAGGTGATGCGCGATTTCGCCGCCACCGCCGCCCCCCAGGCCCAGGAGGAGAGATAGAGAATGGCCAAGGTCATCCTGCACCCCATCGGCGCCGAGGTGGAGCGCGAGGGCGCCGAGTTCGCCGCCCACCGCGCGCAGTACGCGCCCCTCGCCGCCCGCCTCCGCGCCCTCAAGGAGCAGCTCGGCGAGGGCTGGGGCCCCTCGTACGCCGCGCGCGTGCACAAGAAGGGCAAGCTCACCACCTGGGAGCGCGTCCACGCCCTGCGCGACCCCCACACCCCCTGCTACCCTATCGGCACGTTCGTGAATCACGGCGTGACGTTCCACGAGGACAAGTCGAGCCCCGCCGCCGGGGTGGTGACGGCGTTCGTGCGCGTGGAGGGGCGCTGGGTGGTGGTGATCGCCAACGACAACACCGTGGCGAGCGGCTCGTGGTGGCCCCTCTCGCCCGAGAAGATCATCCGCGCGCAGGAGGTGGCGCTCAAGCTGCGCGTCCCCGTGGTGTACCTCGTGGACTGCTCGGGGCTGTTCTTGCCTGAGCAGGCGCGCACGTTCCCGGGTAAGCGGGGGGCGGGGCACATCTTTAAGATGAACAGCCTGCTGAGCGACGCGGGGGTGCCGCAGCTCTCGGGGGTCTTTGGGGACTGCATCGCGGGTGGCGGCTACATGCCGCTCATCAGCGACAAGGTCTTTATGACGGAGCAGGCGTACATGGTGATCGCGGGGGCGGCGCTGATCAAGGGCGCCAAGAGTCAGCACATCACGTCGCTGTCGATCGGCGGGCCGGACGTGCACGTGCACCTGAGCCACTGCGCCGACGCGCGCGCCCCCGACGACGAGGTCTGTCTGCGGATGCTGCGCGCGGAGGTGGCCAAGACGCCGTCGAGCGCCGTCCCCTACTACCGCTTTGGCGCCGACGCCGCCCCCCCCGCCCTCAGCCCCGCCGAGCTCGACGGGGTGGTGCCGGCGAGCCACGCGGCGCGCTATGACGTGCGGCAGGTGATCGCGCGCCTCGTGGACGACTCCCTCTTCTGGGAGCTCGGCGCGGAGGTGGGGCCGGAGCTGGTGGTGGGGGTGGCGCGCGTGAGCGGGCTCTACGTGGGCGTGATCGCCAACGCGCAGGAGCTGGTGGACCACCCCGAGCAGCCCGGGCGCAAGCGCCCGTCGGGAATCTTGTATAAAGAGAGCATCGCCAAGGCGGCGAGCTTTAGCCGCGCGTGCAACGACGACGGGCTGCCCATCCTGTGGCTCCAGGACATCTCGGGGTTCGACATCGGCCCCGACGCCGAGCGCCAGGGGCTGCTCGGCTACGGCTCGAGTCTCATCTACAGCAACAGCACGCACTCCACGCCCATGCTCACCGTCCTGCTCCGCAAGGCGTCGGGGGCGGGCTACTACGCGATGGCGGGGCACCCCTACGACCCCGCGCTGCAGCTCTCCACGCCCCTCACGCGCCTCGCGGTGATGGAGGGCAAGACCCTGGCCATCGGCGCCTTTAACACCAAGCTCGACGATGACTTTAGGGTGGCGTCGCGCGACCCCGAGGAGCGGGCGCGCGTGGAGGAGGGGATGCGCGAGGTGGAGCGGCGCATCGAGGCCGACATGGACCCCGTGCGCGCCGCCGCGCAGATGGACACCGACGAGGTGGTGTGCCTCACGGAGCTGCGCGGCTACCTCGAGTGCGCGGTGGAGATGTGCTACCAGCAGGCGGGGGCGCGCCGCGTGAAGAATCCGCGCATCTGGAGCATGCATGACCTGGCGGTGATGTGGCCGGCGGCGGAGGGGGAGGGGCTGTGGGCGCTGTCGCGACCGCGCGGCGGCGAGGGCGGCGAGGGCGGCGAGGGCGGCGAGGGCGGCGAGCTCTGCGCGCCGGCGGTGGGGCGGCTCACGCTCGACGCGCGCCTGAGCGCCGCGCCGCGCGCCGGGGAGGAGGCGCCGGTGTGGGTGGGCGGGGACCGCGTGGGGTCGCTGGAGGTGGCGGGGCGGCGCGTGGCGCTGCGCCTGCCCGCCGCGCTGCCCCCCTGCCGCCTGTCGCCGCGCGCCCGGTCGCCCATGGCGCTCGGCTACGGGGAGGCGTGGGCGACGTGGGCGCCGGCGGGGGGCGCGGGGGCGGGGGCGCGGGCGGGGGGGGCGGGGGCGCCGGGGGCGGAGGGGGGCAGGGCGCTCGAGGCGCCCATCGACGGGACGGTGTACTTCTCGGCGTCGCCGGGGGCGCCCGCGTTCGTGGAGGACGGCGCGGAGGTGCGGGCGGGGCAGGTGGTGGCGCTGATCGAGGTGATGAAGTTCTTCTACGAGGTCAAGCACGAGGGCGCCCCCGCGCGCGTGCTGCGCCGCGCCGCCGCCGACGCCGCGCCCGTGGAGGCGGGGGCGGCGCTCTACTGGCTGGCGCCGCTGGGGTGACGGCGCGCGAGGCGGTTGACGAGGTGCTCGCGCCCGCTGGCGTCGCGGATCGTGAGCGTGAGCGTCACCACGTCGCCCTCGCGCTTGAGGTCAGCGAGCCCAAAGTTGCGCTGGTCGGGCAGGTGCCAGCGCCCCTGCGCCTTGAGCTCGGCGAGGCGGTGGGGGAAGAGCTCCTTAAAGGTCCACGCCCCCGCCGGCCCCGCCACCACCTCGGTGTGGCTCGGGCTGCTCGCGTCGCAGGCGAGGTGGAGGTCGCCGCTGAGGAAGACCACCCCCTCCACGCCCTGCTCCTTGATCCACTCGAGGAGGGCGGCGCGCTCTTGAGGGAAGCCGTCCCAGGTGTCGGGCCAGCCGGCGAGGCCGAGGGGGACGGCGCTGAGGACGAGCTTGAAGGCGGCGCGGGAGTCCTTGAGCCCCTCGCGGAGCCACCGCCCCTGCTCGTCGCCGAGGAGCACGCGCGCCGCGGCGCTCGGGTCCCCCGGGGGGGGCGCGCGGCGGAGGCCGCGCGTGTCGAGGACAAAGACCTCCGCCACGTCCCCCCAGGCGGCGCGCCGGTGCAGCCCGCGCTCGGGGGGGCGAGGGAGGCGCGCGGGCCAGTACTCGAGGAAGGCGCGCCGCCCGGCGGCGGCGAGGGGGTGGTCGCGGTCAAAGTTGTTGGCGACCTCGTGGTCGTCCCAGGTGGCGAGGGTGGGAATCTCGGCGAGGGCGGCGCGCAGGTGGGGGTCGCCGCGGTGCAGGCGGTGGTGCCAGCGGAGGTCGCGGAGGCCCTTGGCGGGGCGCGGGGGGTAGTCGGCGTAGACCGTGTCGCCGAGGAGGGCGAGGAGGTCGGGGGCGGCGGCGCGCACCTGCTCAAAGAGGGTGAAGGGGCGCGCGCCGGCGTAGAGGTCCGCTGTCCAGGCGAGGCGCAGAGCGCCGCGGCGCCCAGCGCGGTAGAGGCGCGTGGGCGCCTTGAAGTCGGGGCGCGCCACGGAGCGCAGGCGGAGCGCGTAGGTGGCGTGGGGGGTGAGGCCCTCAACGGGAATCGCGACGGTGAGGTCGCGCGAGCGGGCGGCGCGGGCGACGGGGGTGCGGCGGGCGTGGGGGGGGGGGGGGGGGGGGGGGGGGGGGGGGGGGGGGGGGGGGGGGGGGGGGGGGGGGGGCGCGGGGAGCTCAAGGACCTCCGCGTAGTAGTCGCCCTCCTCGGCGGCGCGCGCCCACAGCACCACGCCGGTGGGGCTGGGGTCGAGGAGGGCGGGCGGGTGCGTGAGGAGGGGGAGCAGCTCGTCGTGCGGCTCGATGTAGGGGCTGAGCGCCTCGGGGAGGCAGCCGTGGGGCGCGCAGGAGCAGCAGAGGGCGAGGGCGAGGGCGAGGGGGAGGGCGAGGGCGAGGGGCGCGCGGTCACGCGCCTGCGCTGAGGGGCGCGCGGGGAGCGGGGCGCGGGGGGGCTGCGGGCGGCGGGGGCGTGAGATCCTCATCGTCTCTCCTCATCAGCGTCATTACGAGTCATGCGCGCTGAGCGGTTGTAGCACACATCCGCACAAAGAGGGTGCGTTAGACGGGGCGCGGTGGTAGCCTGTCGCGCTCATTTTATTTCGCCGAGAGAGACCCCATGAGCGCACCGCGCCGCGCCCTCGCCCGCCTCGCCCGCCTCGCCCGCCTCGCCCGCCTCGCCCTGCCGCGCGTCGCAGCCCAGGCCCTGACGCTCGCGGCGCTGCTCGCGCTCAGCGAGTCGCTCTCGCGCCTCCTCGGCGCGGCGGAGGGGCCCGCGTGGGGGGGGGCGCGCGGGGAGCTCGCGCGCCTCGGGCTGCACGCCAGCGCCGCCGCCCTCGGCCTCGCCGGCGCCGCGCTCCTTGGGGGACTCGGGGCGGGCGCCGCGCGCCTCCACGGCGCCCTGCGGGGCGCCCCGGGCGCCCTGCTCGCGCCGGCTGGGTACGTGCTCGGGCTGCACCTCGCGCGCGGGGAGTGGGCGAGCGCGCAGCCCTGGGCCGAGGCGCTCGCCCCCGCCGCCGCCGCCGCGTTCGGGCTCGGCGGCGTGGCGCTGTTGTGGCTGGCGGGGCGCGGGTGGGGGCGCGCGGCGCTCGGCGCGGGGGCGGCGGGGTGCGCGGCGCTCGACCTGCTGGCGCTGCCCGGCCTCTA
>VGTA01000212.1 GCA_016874875.1 Deltaproteobacteria bacterium
TCCGCCCGCTCCTCGCCGGCGCGGGGGGGTGAGGGCTCATGTTGACGCTCATCGCCTTCATCGTGCTCATCGGGGTGCTCATCACCGCGCACGAGCTAGGGCATTTCGTGGTGGCGAAGCTGAGCGGGGTGCGGGTGCACACGTTCTCGGTGGGCTTTGGGCCGGCGATCGTCTCGCGGACGGTGGGCGACACGGAGTACCGCGTCGCCTGGCTCCCCCTCGGCGGCTACGTCCGCCTCGCGGGCATGGCGGCGGAGTTTGAGGTCACGCCCCCCGCGGGCGAGGGGGAGGGGGGGGCCGGGGCGGGGGAGGCGCCGGCGGGGCTGCGCGCCCTAGAGCGGCACGAGCCGGGGTCGCTGCGGAGCAGGCCGGCGTGGGCGCGCGCGCTGATCTTTGTGGCGGGGCCGGCCATGAACCTGCTGCTGCCGTTCGCGCTCCTGCCCCCCGTGTTCTTGCTGTCGCGCGACTACGATGAGGTGTACGGGAGCCTGCTCGGCTCCGTGGACGAGGGCTCCCCCGCCTACGCGGGGGGGCTGCGCGAGGGCGACCGCCTCGTGGCGCTCGACGGGGAGCCGGTGGAGGCGTTCTGGCAGGTGTCGCGGGCGGTGGAGGCGTACGACCCAGCGCGGGGGCCCCTGCGCGCCACGGTGCTCCGCCCCGGGCGCGCGGCGCCGCTCACGCTGGAGGTGACGCCGCGCGAGGTGCGCGAGGGGGAGGGGCGCCGCTACCGGGTGGGGCTGCAGCCCATCTCGCAGTCGCTGACGGTGCTGCCCACGCCGGGGGGGGCGCTCGCGGGGGCGGGGGCGCGCCCCTTCGACACGCTCACGCGCCTCGAGGGGGAGGCGCTGAGCGGCCCGGGGGCGCTCGCGGGGGCGCTCGCGCGCCTCGGGGCGCGCCCCGACCCCGACGCGCCGGTGGCGGTGGAGGTGGAGCGCCTTGAGTCCCTCGGCGACCCCCTAGAGGTCGCCCACCGCGCCGCGCGCGTCACGCTCCGCCTGCCCCCCCCGCGCGAGTGGGCGGGGGCGGGGGCGCCCGCCACGCCCGAGGAGGCGCTCGCGCGCCTCGGGGCGCGCCTGGCGGGCCCCTGCGTCACCTCGGTGGACCCCGGCGCGCCCGCCGCCGCCGCGCTGCGGGTGGGGGACTGCCTCTCGGCGGTGGACGGGCAGCGCCACTCGCTGGCGGCGTTCGTGGACTCGGCGCTGCGGGCGGAGCCGGCGCGCCCCAAGCGCGCCCTCCGCTGGCGGGATGGGGTGGAGGAGGAGGTGGAGCTGCGCCTCGCGCGCGAGGCGCTCCGCGACCCGCTCGGGGGCGAGGAGGAGTACTGGCGCCTGGGGTTCACGCTGGCGGGGCTCTCGCGCGGGGCGGCGCCGCTCGACGGGGCGCTCGAGCCCAACGGGGCGCGCTGGTCGTTCGCGTGGTGGCAGACGCGGCAGGTGGTGGGGTCGGGGCTGCGCCGGACGCTCGAGGCCATCGGCGGGCTCTTTGTGGGGGAGGTGAGTCCGCGCCAGCTGGGGGGGCCGGTGACGATCTTTTATCTAGCGGGGCGCGAGGCGTCGGCGGGGTGGGAGCGGTTTATGTTCTTGATGGTGAGTCTGAGTCTGAGCATCGCGCTGATGAATCTGCTGCCGGTGCCGGGGCTCGACGGGGGGCACATCCTGGTGGCGCTGGTGGAGCTGGTGACCCGCCGCGCCCTCCCCCTCCCGGCGCGCCGCGCGCTGCTGGTGGCGGGGTCGCTGGCGCTGGTGGGGCTGATGCTCTTTGTGCTGCTGAATGACCTCGCGCGGATGTGGCAGCTGAGTCAGGGCTAACGCAGGGCCGCCGCTCACGGGGCGGGCGGGGGGTGGCTGCTGATGTACAGGTGCTGCACCTGCGCGCCGGAGTGGTCGCGGTCGCTCCCAAAGCGCTGCGCGTAGGAGAAGGGGCGCGCGTGGAGGTGGGCGGCGGCGTAGGAGTCTCGGTAGAAGGGGTGGTCGGAGTGGACGAGGAGCCAGCGCGCGGGGGTGGCGGCGAGGGCGCGGCGCAGGCGCTCGTGGAGGCCGCCGGAGCCGTCGCCGGCGGCGTAGCCGAGGCGGTCGAGGTAGGGGGGGTCGAGGAAGAGGAAGTCGTCGGCGGTGGCGCTCGCCACCGCCTCGTCGAAATCGCCGCGCGCGAGGTCGGCGCCGCGCAGCAGCTCGTGGTGGGGGCGGGCGAGGGCGCACGAGAAGCGCCGGTAGTGCCCAAAGGGGACGTTGAACTCGCCGCGGGCGTTGTAGCGCTCCATGCCCGAGAAGCAGAGCTGGCGCACCGCGATGTAGGAGAGGGCGCGCGCGAGGTCGGGGGGGGCGCCGGCGGCGTCGGGGGGGAGGGGTCGGTTGATGGCGTCGCGCGCCTCGTAGAAGGCGCGGGCGAGGGCGTCGTGGTCGAGCGTCTTGAGGTGGTCGACGCGGGCCTGCAGCGCGGGGTAGGCGTCGGAGGCGACGGCGCGGTACAGGTTGATGAGGTCGCCGTTGACGTCGCGCAGCACGGCGGGGCGCGCGAGGTGGAAGGCGAGGGCGGCGCCGCCGCAGAAGGGCTCGATGAGGCGACCCGTGAAGGGCGGGATGAGCGCCGTGAGGGTGGCGAGCTCGCGGCGCTTGCCGCCTTGGTACTTGATGATGGGCTTCATGCGGCGGGGCTCCGTCTGCTTTACTTGGGAGCGGTCGTCACCGGGCGCAGCTCCCCGGCGAGGCGCGCCTCGCGGGCGCGGCGCTGGGTGGCGAGGGTGGCCCAGCACGCTACGAGCGTGAGCACCGCCGCCGCCGCCGCCCACAGCTCAAGGGGGGGGCGCGGGGCGGGCGCGGGGGGGCGGCGGCGGCGGCGGGCGTGGCGGAGGACGGCGGGGGCGAGGGTGGGCGGGGGGGCGGGGGCGGCGAGGCGGCGGGCGAGGGCGGCGGCGCGGCGCGCGTCGGCGGCGGCGCGGGCGAGGGGCTCGGCGCCCCCGAGCGCCCCCTCGAGCTCAAGGCGCTCGGCGGGGGCGAGGGGGGCGCCGTCGGCGAGGTCGAGGAGGAGCGCCTCGTGGCGCTCGCTGAGCGGGGGACGCGCGCGGTCGGGGGGGGTCACGGGGGCTCGTCTCCTTCTGCGTCGGCGTCGGCGCGGGGCGGCGGGGGGGACTCGCCGCGCCCGAGGGCCTCGTAGCGCGCGGCGAGGGTCTGGCGGGCGCGGTGGAGCTTGGATTTCACCGTCCCGAGCGGCCAGCCCGTCAGCTCCGCCGCCTCTTGGTAGCTGAGCTGCTCGCCGTCGCACAGGGTGAGCAGGAGGCGGTGGTCGGGCTCGAGGCTGTGGAGGGCGCGCGCGAGCAGGCGCTGCCCCTCGTCGGCGAGGGAGAGCGTCTCGGGGGTGTCGGGGGCGGCGAGGGGCGCCTGCCAGGCATCGCCGGACTCCTCGAGGGCGCTCACCTGGTCGTGCTGCGCGTGCCGCCGGCGCTTGAGGTAGAGGAGGCGGCTGTGGCAGACGTTGAGGGCGATGCGGTAGACCCAGGTGGCGAGGGCGGCCTCCTCGCGGAACTGCGGGAGCGCCCTGAGGGCGCGGATGAGCGTCTCCTGCGCCATGTCCTCCGCCTCCTCCGCGCTCTTGAGGAGGCGCAGGCAGAGGCGGTAGACGGGGCCCTGGTGCTCCTCCACGAACGCCCGCAGGGCGCGCGGGTCGCCGGCCTTGAGGCGCGCGCGGTAGGCGCGGGCGGCGCCCTCGTCGGGCTCGCCCCCGCGCTCGCCCTCTCCCCCCCCGCGCCCGCCCGCCCCGCCGCGCCCGCCCGCCTCCTCTCGCCCGCGCCCCCCGTCGCGCCGCGCGCCGCTCACCGCGCGCCCCTCAGTCCTTGTGCGGGTGCCGCGCCCACGAGATGTAGAGGCCCGCGCGTACGCCCTCGCGCGCCGGCTTGAACTCCGCCATCGCGTGCATGTTGGTGCCGAGGCGGTCGAGCGAGGTGTTGAGCTTGGAGCGCGTGATGCTCAGCTGGAGCGGGCGCAGCCCGAGCGCGCTCGCGGCGTCGTCGCTGTGGACGGGGGAGCGGGCGCGCACGAGCGCCAGCAGTCCTAGCTCGGGCGGCGAGAGCGCGCTGAGGTCGAGCCCGGCGAGGTCGTCGAGCGCGGGCGCGGGCGCGGGCTCGGGCTCGGGCTCGAGCGCGGGCTCGAGCGCGGGCTCGGGCGCGGGCTCGGGCGCGGGCGCAGGCTCCACCTCGATGAAGAGCCGAGGAGGGGGCGGGAGGTCGCCTCTGAGCTCCTGCTCGTCGTCGTACCAGTACTCGGGCGCGGGCGCGGGCTCGTACTCGCGTGCCGTGAAGGGGGGGGGCGGGCTGAGGGGCGCGCTGAGGGGCGCGCTGAGGCGCGCGTCGAGGCTGTCGTCGAGGGACTCGTCGAGGCCCTCAAAGAGGTCATCCTCCCCGAGCCCCCCCTCGCTCCCCTGCCCCTCCGCGTCGGGCGCCTCGGGCAAGAAGGCGAGGGACAGGGGCGGCGGCGTGTGCGGCTCAACGCGGACGATGGTCGCCTCAAAGAGGTCATCGAGGCCCTCGGAGATGAGCGGGAGGTTGGGCTCGAACGGCGAGGGGGGCGCGGGCAGCTCGGAGAGGAAGAGGCCGGTGAGGGTGTGGACGGGCGCGAGCGGCAGGGGGGCCCCCACGGGCAGCTCCTCGGGGAGCGCCTCGAGCGCCAGCCCCTCCGCGAGCTCAGAGACGGGGGTCGGCTCGCTCGCGAAGTCGTCCTCAAAGCTCACCGCGCCGCCCCACTGCCCGTCGAGGCCCGAGAACGGCGTCGGCTCCTCAGCCACCGCGTCCCCCGCCGCCCACAGCGCCTCCGCGAGCGCCTCATCGAACGCCCCCCCATCGAGCGCGTCGAGCGTAGAGGGCTCCCACTGCCGCTCCGCGCCCTCCGCGCCCTGCGCCTCCTCAAGCGCCTCCTGCAGCAGCCGAAGCTCCTCCTCAAAGTCGTCCTGAAGTGCCGCCGAGCGCGCCCGCTCGCGCTCCACCTCCGCCGCCACCCACGCCGCGCGCTCCGCCTCCAGCGCCGCCGCGCGCTCCGCCTCCAGCGCCGCCGCGCGCTCCGCCTCCAGCGCCGCCGCGCGCTCCGCCTCCAGCGCCTCCTCGGCGGCGGAGGGGAGGGTGAGGGGGGGCAGGGGGGCGCCGTCTAGGGTGAGCGGGAGGGCGATGAGGGCCACGCGCAGGGTGGGGGTGGGGGCGCGCCACTCGGCGGCGCGGGGGTCCCACAGGAGGCGCTCGTGGTCACGGGTCCACGCCGCGGCGAGGGGGCGGCGGGAGATGAGGCGCGGGTGGGCGGCGCGGGCGCGCTGCACGAGGTCGAGCTCGCGGGCGCTCGGCAGGCGCAGCCCCGCTGAGGCGAGCCATGACACTAGGCGCGCCCGACTCAGCGGCAGGCCGCCGGCGCGCAGGGCGCGGGCGAGGGCGCCCCAGTCGCGCGCCTCCTCTAGGGCGGCGCTCAGCTCCTCGCCCACCGACAGGCGCAGCCCCACCAGCGCGCCCCCCGCCCACGCCAGCCGCTCAGCGCCGCGCGTGATGAGGCGCGCGGGGCGCGGCGGGAGGGGCGCGGGGCGCGGCGCGGGGCGCGGCGGGGCGAGCGCGGGGGCAGGGGCGCGCCAGGTGAGCGCCGCGGGGGCGCTGAAGAGGGCGGGGGCGGGCGCGGCGGGCGCCGGGTCCTCGAGGGCGCCGAGCACGTCGCTGAAGCGTGCGGCCGCCTCCTCCGCGAGCAGGTCGCTGGCGTCGATCACTGCGGCGCGCCCCGCCGCGCCCGAGACGCGCGCCACGCCCACCACGCACAGGCGCCCGCGCAGGGGGCGCCAGTCGCCCGCGGCGACGTCCCAGGCGCGCAGCGCGTCCTGGCGCGTCCACACGCGCGCCCCCGCTAGCGCGGGCAGGCCCTTGAGCGCCCGCGCCTCCCACACGTTCGGCAAGCGCATGCCCTCCGCCGCCAAGAGCGACACGAGGTCCGCCCGCCGCAGCGGCGCCCCGTGGGCGGCGAGGTGCGCGCCCACGCCCCCCCCCGCGCTCAGCGGCGGGTAGTCGGGGTCGGCGTTGAGCGCGGCGCGCTGGAGGAGCGCGACCTGCGTGGTGAAGTGCCCATAGCGCAGCTCCACGAGCGGCGCCGGCGCCGGCGCGGGCGCCGCGGCGGGCGCGCGGGGCGCCGCCGGCGCAGGCGCCGCCGGCGCCGCCCAGCGGAGGGCGCTTGCCGCGCTGAACTTCGGCGCCGCCGGCGCGGCCTTAGGCGAGAGCGAGAGCGAGAGCGAGAGCGCCCCCTCCCCTGCGCCGCCCCCCGCCGCGCCCCCGAGCGCCC
>VGTA01000213.1 GCA_016874875.1 Deltaproteobacteria bacterium
CGGCGAGGTAGCGCTCATTGCCGCGGGGGTGCTCAGGCTGCGTGGGGTGCGCCGCGAGCGCGTCGGCGTTTGGCGCGTGGGACTCGAGCGCGCGGAAATGGAGCGCGTGGGACTCGGGCGCGCCCGGGTCGAGCGGGGGGGCGGCGGAGGCGGAGTCGGCGACGTCTGCGGCGGGGCGATTCGTCTGCGGCGGGGGCGCGCTGGGCTCCATGGGCACCTCGGTGAGCGGCTGGGGGCGGAGGGCGGGGGGGGCGGCGGGGGAGCGGCGGGGGAGCGGCGGGGGAGCGGCGGGAGGGGCGGCTCAGCCCACCTCGCCGCCGCGCCAGGCGCGCGGCCCGCCGAGGCGGCGCGCGAGGGCGAGGGCGGCGCGCGGGTCGCGCGCGCGCCCCGACTGCGCCAGGGCGCTCGTCATCACCTCGCGGAGCGCGGTGACCTTGACCTGCCCCGGGAAGACGCACGAGTCCTCGATCAGCTCCGCGAGCTCCCCCGTGAGGCGCGCCACGGCGAGGTCGTCGCGCTGGCGGGGGTCCACCTGCAGGCGCACCTCGCGCCCGCCCTGAATGACCATGAACGACTGAAGGCCCTTGACGTCGGCGCACAGCGCCTCGAGCTGCTCCACGTGCTGCGAGAACGCCTCGCTCGTCTCGCGGCGGGCGCCGGGGCGGGCGCCGCTGAGGGTGTCGGAGGCGATCACGAGGAACGAGAGCGCCGAGGAGGGCGCCTCGTCGTGGTGGTGGGCGGCGATGGGGTGCACCACCTCTGGCGGCTCGCCGTGCTCGCGCGCGAAAGCCGCCCCGCTCACGGCGTGGCTGCCCACCGCCTCCGTCTCCGCCCAGAGCACCTTGCCGATGTCGTGCAGGAGGGTGGCGCGGCGGGCGAGGGTGGGGTTGAGCCCGAGCTCCTCGGCGATCATCCCGCACAGCTCCGCCGACTCGATGGCGTGCTGCCACTGATTCTGCGTGTAGCTGGTGCGGTACAGCAGCTTGCCCACGAGGTGCAGCACCTCTGGGTGCACGCCCTTGACCCCCAGCCGCTGCGCCGCCGCCGCCCCCGCCCGGCGCGCCTGCGACTCGAGCGCGGCGCTCGCCTTGGCGTAGTGGGCGCGCAGGGTGGCCTCGGTGAGCGGCGCGCCGCTCTGCGCCCAGCGCTCAAAGGCGAGGCGGGCGAGCTCCTTGGTGTAGGACTCTGGGGCGCTGCGCATCATCAGGCGGCCGCTGGCGGGGTCCTCGAGGGCGAACTCCACCTGCGTGACGGCGTGGAGGGCGGCGAGGAGCTCCCCGCTCGGGTCGAGCAGCGGCGCCACGCGGCGCTCGCCCTTGGGTAACTCCACGTAGCTCAGCAGGCGCTCGGCGGGGCGGGGGTCGTAGTAGCGCTCGCTGCTGAGCGTGATCAGCGCGCCGGCGCGCTGCGCCGCGTGCACCTCGGCGGCCATGACGCGCTGCTGTGCGCGCTGCTGCGCCTCCACCTCCGCCTGCTCCACGAGGCGCCCCTTGAGCTCCTCGCAGAGCGCCTCGCGCGTGACCTCCGCGCGCTCCTCGAGGCGGCGCTCGGCGTCGGCGAGGGTGCGCTTGAGGGCCTTGTGCTGCACGCGCGTGGCGTCGCCGCGGGCGCGCTGCTCGGCGTGGCGGGCGTCGAGCGCCTCCTCGCGCTCGCGCTGGCGCGTCACGCGCTCGTCGAGGCTCCCCGCGAGCTCCCCGAGGCGCGCGTCGTCCTCATCGAGCTCCACGAGCGCCGCCGCGTCGCGCTCGGCGCGCTGCGCCGCCTGCTCCGCCGCCCGGCGCGCTCGGCGCTCGGCGCGCTCCCGCGCCGCGGCCAAGCGCCCCTCCTCCTCAGCGCGCTCCTGCGCGCCGAGGGCGCTGAGCGCGTCGCGGAGCGCGCGGCGCTGGGCGCGGGCGAGGGCGGCGTAGGCGGCGCCCCCCCCGAGCAGGAGGGCGGCGGCGGCGGCGAGGGTGGACATGGGGAGGACTCCGGACGAGGGGGCGACGGGGCGAGGGGCGCGCTGGGGGCGCGCTGGGGGCGGGGGTGGAGCTTCGACCACTTTTGTAGCTCAAAAGGCGCGTCGAGGGAAGCGCGGCGCGCGTTTCACATCCACGCGAAAGCATGCTAAGAACGGTCGCCCTCCGCGCGGCGCCGGGGGCCTGGAGGCTGAGAGGCCTGGAGCCTGAGAGATGACCCGAGAGAACCGAGAGCCCCGCGCGCTCACCCCGCCCGCCCCGAGCGCGCCCCCCCCGCGGCGCCGTGAGCGCGTCTTGATCGTGGACGACGAGGAGTCCTTGAGGTTTTTGCTCAAGGCGCTCCTCGAGCAAGAGGGCTACGAGGCGCTCGAGGCGCCCAACCCCCGCGCCGCCGACGAGGTGATGGCGCGCGCCGCGCCCGACCTGATCTTGTGCGACTGGCGCATGCCCCTCGAGGACGGGCTCTCCTTTATCCGTCGCCTCGGCCTGCCGGCGCGCGTGCGGGGCGCCGACCCCGAGGTGATCTTTATGAGCGCCCACGCCGACGTGGAGACGGCCCTCAAGGCCATCGAGCTCGGCGCCGTGGACTACGTCTCCAAGCCCTTTGAGCTCTCCGATCTGACGTTTCGCGTGCAGCGCGCCCTGCGTGAGCGCCGCCTCGCGGCGCGCGTGAGCGCCTTTGGGGGCGACGTGGAGGGGGATTCGCTGCAGGGCATGGTGGGGCGCTCGGCGAGCATGCGCGCCGTCTTTGAGCTCATCGAGCGGGTTGCGCCCACGCAGAGCACCGTGATGATCACGGGGCAGAGCGGCACCGGCAAGGAGCTCATCGCCCGCGCCATCCACGCCCTCAGCCCGCGCCGCAACGCCCCGTTCGTGGCCATCAACTGCGCGGCGCTCCCCGAGGGGCTCATCGAGAGCGAGCTCTTTGGGCACGAGCAGGGCGCCTTCACCCACGCCCACGCGGCGCGCAGCGGGCTCTTTGAGGAGGCGTCGGGGGGGACGCTCTTCTTGGACGAGGTGGGCGAGCTGCCGATGCAGCTACAGGTCAAGCTCCTGCGGGCGCTGCAGGAGCGCGAGGTGAAGCGCGTGGGCTCCAACCGCAGCGTCAAGGTGGACGTGCGCGTGATCGCCGCCACGCTCAAGGACCTCGAGGAGGAGGTGCAGGCGGGCCGCTTTCGCAGCGACCTGTATTTTCGCCTCAACGTGATTCCTGTGCAGGCCCCGCCCCTCTCGGCGCGCGTGGAGGACATCCCGCTGCTCGTCGACCTGTTCATCAAGCGCTCGAGCGCCCGCGCCGGGCGCCCGCTTCCCCGCCTCACCGGCGAGGCCCTTGAGGTGCTCACCCGCTACCGCTGGCCGGGCAACGTCCGCGAGCTCGAGAACGTGATCGAGTACGCCGTGGTGCTCTCGTCGGGCGACCTCATCACCCCCGAGGCGCTGCCCCTCTCCCGCCTTCAGTCGCCCTCCCCCGCGTCGAGCACGCTCGAGCTGGTGGACCTGAGCGTCAAGCGCAACACGCAGCGCCTTGAGGACGTCCTCATCCGCCGCGCCCTGTGCGAGACGGGGGGGGTGAAATCGCAGGCGGCGCAGCTGCTAGAGATCTCTACGAAAACGCTCCTCTACAAGATGAAGGACTATGGGATTCCGGGGGGCGGGGCGGGCGCGGGGGGCGGGGCGGGCGCGGGGGGCGGGGCGGACGCGGGGGGCGGGGGGGCGGCGGAGTCCTGAGCGCGGAGGCGCGCAAGCCTCTTCCCCAACGCGCGCAAACAGTATAGCGTGGTGCGCAGCTCGGCGCCCTGAGGCGCGGCGACCGGCGCCCCCCCCACGCTGACCGAGGACCTCTGACGCGATGGCGAAAAAGCAAAACACGATCGGCCTCGACATCGGCTCGAGCTCCATCAAGCTCGTGCAGGTGTCGCAGTCCAAGCAGGGCCTCACGCTCGAGAACATCGCCTACTCGCAGCTTGAGCAAGACGTGATCTACGACGGCGCCATCCGCGACATGGGCCGCGTGGTGGAGAGCGTCAAGGCGCTCGTCGCCACCCACACCGTCAAGGTCAAGAACGTGGCGCTCTCCGTGGGCGGCCACTCCGTGATCGTCAAGAAGATCAGCATCCCCGCCGTGAGCGACAAGGACCTCAGCGAGAGCATCCACTGGGAGGCGGAGCAGTACATCCCCTTCGACCCCAACGACGTCTACCTCGACTACCAGGTGCTCCAGACCCGCCCCGAGCAGGGGCAGATGGACGTGCTGCTGGTGGCGGCCAAGCGAGAGGTGGTGGACCAATACGTGCAGGTGGTGCGCGAGGCGGGCCTCAAGCCCGTGGTGGTGGACACCGACTGCTTTGCGGTGCAGAACGCCTTTGAGCTCAACTACGGGCTGCCGCAGGACCAGCTCATCGCCCTCGTGCACATCGGCGCCGAGAACATGAACCTCAACGTGGTGTCCTACGGGCTGACCGCCTTCACGCGCGACCTCCACATGGGCGCCAACCTCTACACCGCCGAGATCGTGAAGCAGATGGGCGTGAGCTACGAGGAGGCGGAGGCCTACAAGCTCGGCGGCGGCAACCAGATTCTGCCGCAGGAGGTGGAGCGCGTCCTGAGCGCCATGAGCGAGAACCTCGCCTCCGAGATCAACCGCTCCCTCGAGTTCCACCTCGCCACATCCGGCGAGGAGCGCTTCCATAAGGTGTACATCTCGGGCGGCGGGGCGCGCCTGCCGCACCTCGCGGCGGAGATCGCCCGCAAGAGCCGCTCCGAGGTGGAGCTGCTCGACCCCTTCCGCGCCGTGCGCGTTGACCCCAAGGTGTTTAAGATGGAGTACATTCACCACGTGGCCCCTTTCGCCGCCGTGGCGCTCGGCCTCAGCGTGCGCAGCCGGGGTGACCGCGCATGATCCGCATCAACCTCCTGCCCATCAGCGACGCCGAGCGCGTGGAGGACGGCAAGCAGCTCTTTGTGCTCTTGTTTTTTGTGGCGGTGCTCTCGTCGGGGTTGATGTTTTATGTGAAGGGGCAGGTGCAGGGCGAGCTCGACGCGCAGCTGCAGGCGCTCAGCGGCCTGCAGCGCGGGCAGCGCGAGCTCGATGAGAAGATTCAAGAGTCGCAGGCGCTCGAGCGCACGTTCAACGAGCTCAAGGTGGAGGTGGACCGCCAGCAGCTCGTCATCGACGACCTCACGCAGGGCCAGGTGAGTCCGGCGGCGCTGCTGGTGGAGCTGTCGTATCTGCTGAGTCCGCCCAAGGACGACGCCGAGCGCGAGAACTTTGACCAGAAGGGGTGGCGCTGGAGCTGGGACACGGGGGGCGTGTGGCTTGAGCGCTTCCGCGAGGAGGACCGCCTGCTCAAGCTGCAGGGGCACGCGCGCGGCCTTGAGGACGTGGGCGAGCTGCTCAACCGCCTCAACGCCTCTAGCCACTTCCTCAGCACCCACCTCAAGTACACCGAGGCCACGCGCCTGACCTTCCCCAACGGGCGCGCGGGCTCCTTTGTGCGCTTTGAGATCGACGCGCGCGTCCTCTACGGCGCGAGCGACCTCAAGCGCCTCTTTGAGCTCGCGGGCGAGCCCCTGCCCGGCGCGCCCACCTCAGGAGCGAGATAGATGGAAGAGCTCTACAAGCGCCTCGCCGACGTCCCCCCCAAGCGCCGCGCCGCGGCGGCGCTCGCCGTGGCCGTGGTGACGATGCTGGCGTGGTACCTCGGCGGCGTGCGCCCGCTGCAGGGGCAGATCATCGCGGAGCAGGACAACATCCTGCAGATTCGCAAGAAGCTCGAGCTGCGCCCCAAGACCATCGCGCACATCAAGGACCTCGACCGCGACATCGACAGCCAGCGCGACCGCAAGCGCAGCCTCAGCGAGCGCCTGCCGAGCGAGGACGACATCGCGGACCTCCTTAAGAAGATTCACGACCGCGCCCGTGAGTCGGGGCTGCGCCTCTCGCGCTTTGAGCGCGGCGCCTCGATCACGGAGGAGCTCTATGTGCGCATTGAGGTCAAGATGGAGTTTGACGGCACCTTTAAGCAGGTCCTCGGCTTTATTAACGAGCTCGGGGACGTGCGCGGCCTCGATCGCATTATCAACGTGGAGCGCCTGAATCTGATGCGGATCCAAAAGAACGAGGGAGTGTTCCTGCGGGGCTCCTTCCTCCTGGTGACGTTTAAGTCGAAGACGCTGGGGGCGCAGGGGGCGCAGGGGGCGCAGGGGGCGCAGGGGGCGGCGGCGCAGGGGGGTGGGCGATGAGGACGCGCCTGAGCTCCGCGCTCCTGCTCTGCGCGGCGGCGCTCTCCCTCCTCGCCTGTGAGGACGAGCCTCAGTACGCCGCCACGCGCGGCGTC
>VGTA01000214.1 GCA_016874875.1 Deltaproteobacteria bacterium
GGAGGGGGGGCGCCAAAGCCCTGGGGGGGGGCGCCGAGGGGAGGGGCGCTCGCCCGCGCCGCGGCGCGCGCCGCCGCCTGCGCGAGGAACTGGTCGCGCTGCTCGGTGGGGAAGGGGCGGGTGGGGACGCCCTGCTGCCCGCCCTGCTGCCCGCCCTGCTGCCCGCCCTGCTGCCCGCTCTGCTGTCCGCCCTGCTGTCCGCCGCGCGGGTCTTGGTTCTGTGTGGCCATCTCAGCGCTCCTTTAGCTCTCCTGTGACTCTTTGCCCTCTGGTCGCGCCGAATCAGCGCCCTGGGCCCCCGCCCCGCGCGGCCCGCCCGCCCCCGTCAGCGCGGAGGCGCGCAGCGGCCAGCGCGCCCCCGCCTCCCCCCCCGGCCCCGCCGCCCGCGCGCTCAGCAGCGCGAGCGCCTGGTCGAGGGGACGGACGTCGAGCCACTCCCCCTCCCCCACCGCCTCAAGGGCGCCCTCCTCCGTAAAGTTGAGCTCGCAGGCGGTCAGCGCCAGCGCGGCGCCGGGCGCTCCCTGGGCGCCCCCCTCCAGCGCCTCCACGGGCACCAGCAGCGGCGCGCCGTGGGTGCGGCACACCACCGGGCGCGCCTCATAGACCACGCACTCGCCCTCCGCGCTCAGGAGGGCGCAGCGCGCGCCGCCGTGGGGGTCGTCGCGCTCTAGGGCCAGCGCGGCGCGCGCCACCTCGGGGCGCGCGGCGAGGTGGTCGGCGAGGGCGAGCGCCTCCACCCGACTCACCGATAGCCCCGGCGCGCAGCAGGCGTGGCAGCCCGCCGCGCAGCGCATGTGCGCCCCCTGCCGCGCCGAGATGTGCTCAAAGCGGCGCCCCACCGCCCCTAGGAGCTGCGCGTAGAGCCCAAGCGCCCCCCCGTCGCCCCCGCTCACACCGCTCACGCCGCCCCCTCAGCGCTCAACGAACGTGCTCGAGGTGACGCCGTAGCTCGCCCAGCGCGCGCCGTTGATGTCGAGGTAGGTGAAGTCGTCATAGTCAAAGCGCCCCTGCGCCACAAAGGGCGTCACGTTGAGGAACATAAAGCCGCCGTTGAGCCCCACCTCGCCGGCGAGGGACGAGAGGCGCGGAATCTGCACCTCCGTCATCGACGAGGGCACCACGTAGCGCCACAGCGGCGTGGGGGGCCCCAGGGCGGGCTCCGACACCTCCACCACCGTGGCGGAGGGGGGGGCGATGGGCCCGTCGTAGCCCCCCGTCAGGCGCCAGCTGATCACGCGGTCCTCGCCGAGCGCTGCGCCCGCGAGGGGGGCGTTGAGCACCGCGGCGGGGGCGAACGGCGTCACAAAGACCCCCGCGCTGTCCACGCGCGTGTCCTTGATGTTGATCGACAGCGGCGTGTTGTCGGCGCTCTGGGCGTTGAAGGCGAGGTTGATCATAAAGAGCTGAACGTCGTCGCCCCACCCGTCGAGGCGCGGCATCTCCGACAGCGACAGGTTGGGGGTGAGGTCCACGACCACGTTGTCGAGCTGCCAGAAGCCCTCGGCGCCAAAGTTGATGCTGGGGAGCACGGCGTAGTAGGTCACCCCCGCCTGCGGGTCGTAGGGGGGGTTGTCGAAATCCACAGGGAACTCAAAATCGAGGGGGTGGTCGAGCTCCACGAACAGCCCGTCCGTCACCTCCCCCGAGCGCGCCGCCACAAAGCGGCGCGCGCCCATCACCGACGGCTCGAGCTCCGCGCGCATCTCCCAGTACTCGAGCTCGCCGCGCTGGTAGGCGTCGAGCGTCAAGCGGGGCAGGCGGCCCGCGGTGGCCACCACCGCCAGCTCGCCGAGGCGCGCCGTGATCTCAAACGGCCCGTCCTCCAAGAGCAGCCCCCCCGGCCCGGGCGGGGGCAGCTCCTCGCGGTTACGGGGCTGGTCGTGCGTCGTCTCCACCACCACCACGTTCACGAACACCTCGCTGCTCGGCTTGGGGATCAGGTCGAGCCCGCGCACGGCGCCGCGCAGGGTGGCGGGGGGCACGCCGGGCGGGGGCATCCCCTGCCCCTCGGGCTGCGGAAACAGCAAGATCGTGACGTTCTCCACGCCCACGCGCTCCACCGTCGTCACCTCAAACCCCTCCTTGGCGGCGGTGAGGGTGGCGGGGGCGCTGAGGCGCGGGTGCGAGAGCGTGTCGCGCCCATCGGCGCCCGTCTGGCCCTCCAAGACCAGCTGCTCGCGCGTCACCAGCAAGAGGTACACCTCCGGCTCCGGCTCAAAGGTGCTCGCGTTGAGCACCGTCACGTTGAGCGACACCTCGAGCCCGCCCCCCCACACGCCGCCGTACTGCGAGGTGGGGTCAAAGTACTCATAGCCCGAGTCGAGCGCGTCGCGCGCGAAGGGCGTGCGCGCCAGCACGTCCACCGACCCCGCTGCCCCCGGCGGGGTGACGCCGAGGGCGGTGAGCTCGTCGATCACCTGCAGGTCGAGGAGCGGCTGCTCGCCCACCAGCACCTCCATCTCGGGGGTGAAGCCCTGCCCGCTCAGCTCTAGGAGCGTCCCGCCGGCGATGGAGCCGCGGTTGGGGAACACGGAGGTGAGGGCGAGCGCCTGAAAGTAGGTGTATGCGCCCACGAGCTCTTGGCGCTGCGCCCCCTGCCGCGCCACCACGTCCACCGCCCCCGCCGCCCCCGGGGGGGTCACGCAGCGCGCGCGGTGGGCGTCGAGCACCTCGCAGGAGGCGAGGCGGTCGTCAAAGGAGACGCTCAGGCCCTGCGTGAAGCCGCTGCCCGCCACATACACCTCCTGCCCGCCGGCGAGGGGCCCGCTGCGCGGCGCCACCCCCGCCACGGCGAACCCGGCGGCGGCCTCGTCATAATACACAAACGCCTCCGGCAGCTCGAGCTCGCCGTTCTCGTTGAGCACGCTCAGACTCACGGGCCCAGGCGCGTCGCCGCGCGGAGTCGTGAAGCGCAGACTCGCCCCGTCCGCCGCCTGCACCTCCGCCGCCCGCGCCCCGAGACTCACCCGCGACCGCGCCTCGAGGCCGCGCCCGTCCGCCACCACGGCGGTGCCCCCGCCGAGCGGCCCCACCGGCGGCGTGAGGCGCGTCACCTCGAGGCGCTCGTAGTAGTAGAACCCGCCCTGCAGCGCCACGTCGCCGTTGGCGCTCTGCACGCGCACGTTCACGGCCCCTGCCGCCGCCGCGGGGGTGACGGCGCTGAGGGTGCCGTTGGGGTTGCGGCGAATCGACGTGGCGCGCACGCCGCCGAACTGCACCGTGGTGTCCTCGGTGAAGCCCTCGCCCGCCAGCGTCACCACCGTGCCGCCGCTCGTGGGGCCGCGTGCCGGATTCACCTGATCGACGCGCAGGGGCACGTAGTAGGTAAAGCCGCGCTCGAGGGTGTCCTGCGAGGGCACCACCGCGCCCATCTCCACGCGCTCCGCGTACACCACCACGTCCACGGCGTCGAGCACCTCCCCTGGGGGCGTGGTGCAGCGGGCGCGCGAGGCGCTCTCCACGCGCAGGTCAGCGCAGATCACGCGGTCGAACGTCACCACCATACCCTCCACGAAGCCTGTGCCCACGATCTGCACCTCCTCCCCGCCCACCTGCGCGCCGCGGCTGGGCACCACGGAGTTGAGGGTGAGGGGGCGCAGCGGCGCGGGCGGCTCGAGGTCGGGCGGCGGGGGGGGCGCCATGTCCTCCGGCGGGGCGGCGTCGGGGTCGGGGGTGGGGGCGGCGCCGCCGAGGTCGCCCTCCTCAGGGCGCATGTCGGCGGGCGGCGCCGTCATGTCGGCGGGCGCCCCGGCGGCGCCCCCCGCCTCGGGCGAGGGCGCCGGGTCGGCGTCGCAGGCGGCGAGGAGCGCGAGGAGCGCGAGGAGCGCGCGGCGGCGGAGGGGGGCGCGGGGCTCGGGGTGCGGTCGATGTGAGGTGTGCACGGTGTGCATGGCGAGGGACTCCTTTGACGCAGGGAGAGGTCAGGGCGGCGCAAGAGGCGGCGCAAGAGGCGGCGCAAGAGGCGGCGCAAGAGGCGGCGCAAGAGGCGGCGCGTGCAAGGGCGGGCGCCGGGGGGGATCACGGCGCGGGGGGAATCACCTCGCCGCTCTCGGGGTCCACCACGTTGAGGTTGAGGCCGCCGGGATAGCCATACGACACGTACTCATCATACCCATAGACGAGCACCCCCACCGGCACATCCGAGATGAGGAGGTGCACGCCGTCGCCGATGGGGAAGCGCGCCACCTGCCACGGGCTGTCGCCCACCGGCTCCCAGCCCGACACGACGCGGTCATCAAAGAACACCTCCGCGCCCACCGGCGCGATCACCGATGTGTAGTCAAAGGTGTACTTGTTGGGGGCCAAGAACACAAAGTCCGTACGGAACTGCGCGCTCGGGATCGCCATCAAGAACGCCGGGTCGCCCGTGCCCGCGTCCCCCGGCTCGAGGCCGCCGCGCACGTTGGGGTTGGGGGCGTGCTCGCCCGCCAAGAACTGCCCCACGGAGATGGGCTTGTCGCTGACGATCTCAAAGTGCTCGCGGCTGCCAAACTCAAACCACTCGCCGGCGTTGAGGATGGGAATCTCCTCCTGCGGCGGGTGAGTCTCGACCTTGGTGTTATCGTAGGCGGCGAGGATGCGCCAGTAGTCGCGCTCGAGGCCGCGGTCAAAGCTCTTGGAGGCCACGTAGCGACTCCCCCAGGTGTTGATGGGGAACATCTGCTGCTCGAGGTGGTCGGCGCAGCACACGTTAAAGAACGCGTCATTGCAGTCATAGCTGCTCTCGCAGCGCGTGAGGCCGTCATACTCACACACGCCCTCCCGCGTGCGCGGGTCCACGTTGACGCAGTGGTTGGTGTTGGGGACGTTGGCCGCCTCGCTGCCCCCAAAGACCACCACGGGGCGATCCGACGTCACGCGCGACCCTGTGAGGTCGGCGCCGGCGGCGCGGGTCTGGAGGCTGAGCACGTCAAAGGCGTTGAGCACCACATCAAACGTCTCCCCAGGCTCTAGGGCGGGGATGTCGCCCACCGGCCCCGCCTGCGTGGGCGCCGTCACCGTCACCGACACCACCGTGGGCTCCTCGGAGATGCCCACCACGGTCAGGTAGCCGCGCAGCGAATCAAAGCTCTGCTCGCGCGTCATCACCAGGTAGTCGTCGCCCACCACGTGGCTCGGCAGGAGGAGAGAGGCGTCATTGCTAAAGACCCCCTCGTTCTCAAGGGGGTTGAACTGGTACGCCACGATGGGCACGCCGCTGCGGATGTGGTAGGCGAGGGGGGCGAGCGTGGTGCCGTCCACGTCGCGGCGGGGCAGGCTGAAGATGTGGAGTCCGAGCGGCGGCAGCACCGCCTGCGCCACGATGCCCTCGTTGTTGTACACGGTGACCTCGCCGGTGATCTCTGGGTGAGGATTCGACACCACCACCGCGAACGGCGCGCCCGCCGCGTCGAGCACCTCGCCGCCGCCGGTGAGGAAGGCGTTGTCGAGGTCCACGGCCCAGTAGTCGCACCCGATGTTGGTCTTGACCTTCTCGTTGATCACGCACAGGGGCGTGCACACCCCGAGGTCGCACTGCCGGCCCGTGGTGTCGCCCTGGCAGCGCTCCGCCACCACAAAGGCGCTCCCCGCTGCGTTGCACTCCACCACCGTCTCGTCATCCTGGCAGCGGCGCTCCCCGGGCGCGCAGAGGGGCTCCGCGCACGAGGCCGCCGCCCCCGCGCCCTCCACGCACCCGCCCACGCACGGCTCGCTGCGCCACGCGCCGTCCTCCTGGCACACGGCGAGGGTGGCGGTGTCGGCGCAGCGCACGGCGCCCGGCGCGCAGGGGGGGGGCGCGCCGAGGTCGGGGGCCCCCGCCCCAGCGCCGAGGTCCGCGGCGAGCGCCCCCGCCTGCGCCCCCGCCTGCGCCCCCGCCTGCGCCCCCGCCTGCGCCCCCGCCTGTGTTCCCGCCTGCGCCTGCGCCCCCGCGCCCTGAGAGTCATCATCGCACGCGGAGAGGGTCAGCACCCCTAAAGAAACCCCTAAAGAAAGCGAGCGGAGCCCCGAGGTGCGCGGGGCGGGGGGCGCGGCGGGGCGACGCGCGGCGGCTGGGCGGAGAGGGGAGGTCTTCATGCGGTCCGGACTCCTGAGGCGTCGTGGCTGCTTTGGGCTCAAGCGTCAGCGCGCGAGCAGGGGCGAGTATAAGCCGCGCGCGAGTGAGTTCATAGAGCTACTTCACAGGGCGATCACAGCCCCCTGCCCCGCGCCCAACCCATCTCTCTTGCGGGGCGTCTTCTTTTCGCCCTATGGTGTGTGCGCATGATCATCAAGCTCATCAAGAAGCGTGCGTAAGC
>VGTA01000215.1 GCA_016874875.1 Deltaproteobacteria bacterium
TGTTATGAATCTCGATAGCTATTTTCCATATACGCGAGACTCAAACGGGATGTCACCTGTATACTGTCAAAATAAATCACTTTCAAAAATTACACTAGACCCCAAAGAGAACCTCATACTCTGTCTCAGTCAAATCGCGAGAGAAGGATACCTGCTCAACGAATCAAATATCGATCCAATTAAGCATCTTTCAGCGATTATAACATTTAAACAGCACCTCGAAGCATCCAAAACCTCCACCGCACAGCTCACCCCCCTCATCACCGACCTCCTCAGAGACACCCTCCTCAAGCGCGACAACGACAGGATCGGCGCCCCAACGCTCCCACAACAGACGATCACAGACCCCAACGCGGGCCTCTGGGAGCTCTACCCGAGCTCAACAGCGCAGCCGACCCACACCCAGCTACAGCTCCCCCCCAACACCAGATGGGAAGCGCGAGACCCGCGCGCTGACCTCAAGACAGGAGAGGTCGCCATCGACTTTGGCACGAGCAGCACCGTCGTCGCCATCAAACAAAACAACCAAAAAGAGCTCATCAGGGTAGGCCTCAGCGACTGGCTCACCCCGCCGAAGCCAGAGCACAACGAGAACCCCACCGCCCTTCAGCTCAAATCCACGCACGCGGTCACCGAGTGGCTCAAGG
Organism: Deltaproteobacteria bacterium; assembly: GCA_016874875.1. GTDB lineage: Bacteria > Myxococcota_A > Bradymonadia > UBA7976 > VGTA01 > VGTA01. The sequence continues at coordinate 648 of VGTA01000215.1, forward strand.
GCGCCCACCTCCCCCGCATCGCGCGCGGCGCGGAGGGCGTGGTCTTCTCTCATGAGGCGCGCGCCACGATCCGCGACGCCAGCGCCAGCCCCGCACAGCAAACACAGCTCGCCTGCTCACTGACCGACATCAAGCAGTGGTGCCTCCAGGGTCCCACGCAGCCCAAGGCACGCCTCAGGCTCCCAGACGCCGGCGCCGGCGAGGAGCTTGAGCTTGAGCCGCTCGGCCACACCGGCGCGCGCAAGAGCCCCAACCCCGTGGAGCTCTACGCGTACCTGCTCGGCCTCTACATCAACCACCGCGCCCGCGGCTTCCACCTCAAGTACTACATGTCGTTCCCAGTGGACTACCCAGGCGAGGTAAAGCGCCAGATGGCGCAGAGCTTTGAGCGGGGCATCAGGCGCACTCTCCCCCCCACGCTCCTCGAACGCCTCCAGCCCCACGAGCAGCTCCATGTGCGCGAGCTCGCCACCGAGCCGGCCGCCTTCGCGATCTCAGCCCTTCGCGCCGAGGTCATCCTCAGCGCCAAACTCCCCAAAGTGACCTTCGCCGTCTTTGACCTCGGCGGCGGCACCGCCGACTTCTGCTTTGGGACATACCGGCTCGCCACCCCCCAAGAGGAGGAGCGCGGCTATGAGGAGGTCGTTGAGTATGTGGGCGCGGCGGGCGACAGGCACCTCGGCGGCGAGTACATCCTCTGGGACCTCGCCTACAAGGTCTTCAGCGACAACCTCACCGAGATGCTCAAGCACGGCGTCCTCTTTGAGCCACCGCCCACCCAGACGCTCACCGCGGGCACAGAGGCGCTCCACTCAACGGACCTCAAGGCCCGCGCCAACCGCCTGCGCTTCGTAGAGGCCCTGCGTCCGCTGTGGGAGCGCAAGACCCTCCCGAACACCGGCGCCGGCTCCCTCACCGTCGCGGGGCTATCGAGCTTGAAGAGCGCGGAGCCCATTCAGGTGACGCTCGCCGTGAGCGCAGACGCCCTCGGCGAGCACATCAGCAGACGCCTCCTCCATGGGCTCAAGAACTTCCTCAGCTCGCTGCGCGACGCCCTCCCCGCCCTCGGCAGCCCCAAGGAGATCCTGGTCCTGAGGGCCGGCAACGCCTGCCGCTCCCCGTACGCGCTCGACCTCTTCGGCGAGCCCAAGGCCCCTGCCAAGGGAGCCCCCGCTGAGCCGCGCACGCTCCTCGCGCTCGCCCCGAGCTACATCGGTGACCGCGCCCTGCGCGTCACGCCGCTGCTCGGCGCAGCCCCCTCCGCCAACCCCGCCGTGAACATCAAGACAGGCGTCGCCCTCGGCCTCCTCGACCTCTTGCCCTCGGGCAACACGCTCGTCATAGGCCTCCAGCGAGACGGACGCCAGCAGCAGCGCGGCGCGGGCGACGCGCTCCAGTTCTTTGTGGGCGTGATCAAGCGCAGGCGCTTTGAGCCCACCCTCACCCGCGGCCACAGCGCGAGCGGCTGGGTGGAGCTCGGCCCCATCAAGGCGGGTGAGGTGCGCCTCGCCTACACCGAATCATCACTCGCCATCTCCCCTGAGGGTCTCGCCGAGGACGCCCCCGAGCTGCGCGCCCAGAGCGTGGCCCTCCTGAGCGCCGAGGATGGCCAAGTGGCCTTTGTGCGCATGAAGAGCCCCAAGAGCGTTGAGCTCTGCGCCGGCCCGCGCGGCGGCACCCCGCACGCCAAGGCGCAGGCGCTCGAGGTCGCCCTGCGCTGAGCGCCGGGCGGCGCGTTCAGGGCTCGCGGGCGAGGGCCTCCGCGAGCTCACACAGCGCGCGCGCCGCCGCCGCGTCGCGCCGCCTTGCGCGCGCGCCAGGCGCTGGCGCGCTCAGCCGCTCCGCGAGCGCCAAGATGAGACCCTGAAGCGCCGCGCGCTCTGAGGGCTCAGTGGGGCGCGCGCGCAGCGCGCTCGCGCAGATCAGATGCAGCACAGAGAGGATCGCGGCGCTTGGAGCGCCCCGCAGCGCCTTGAGCTCGCTCTCCTCACACGCGTCCACAACAGCCTCTGGCAGATCGCGCGGCTCGAACGGACGCGGGGTCGCTTTGCTCAGCCGACGAGAGATCTGCGCGCGCTTCACCTCAGAGCGCTCAGAGAGCGTGAACAGCGCTCGCCCCATCGCCACCGAGCCGCCCAAGAAGATCGAGAGCATCTGCTCAATCATCTTGCTGCTGACACGAGCGCTCTGCGCGCAGTAGAGGCGCGTGAGGCCCTCGAGCGCGTCGCGCTGCAGCGCCACGCTCCCTAGCAGCCGCTTGTAGCGAGCAAGCGCGTCCGCTGGCGCCCCGCGCGCCTCAAGCCGCTGCGCGAACATCAGCTGGATGTACGCTAAATCATCGCTCAGCGCCGCGGCCTCCGCGCGCTCCGCGAGAAGCCTGAGCTGCTCACCCCCCGCGCCCTTCTCGAGTGACCCCAATGGCGCGCCGCTGCGCCGCGCGAGCTCCGCGCGCAGGTCATCACCCACCCCCACCCTGTCGCTCAAGGAGGCCACGAGGGGCCAGCGCTCGGGCGCCAGCGCGAGGAGGGCGCGCAGCATCTCCGAGAGCTCATCGCCGTGCTCACAGCGCTTCACCCACATAAGCAGCCCCTCCACATCTCCCCCGCGCCCCGCCGCCCACAGGAGCCGCTCCGCGCGAGCGCCGCGGCTCAAGGGGGGCAGGTGATGGGCGCGCGAGGCGACGAGCGCGCGCCCCTCGTCTAAGAGGAGCCCCGCGCACGCTTCTAGCCCCGCGCGCGCCTCGCTGAGCTGAGCGCGAAGGAGGGCGCGCTCCGCCTGCGCCTCCTCAAGCGCCTCCGCGTGCGCCCTGAGGTCCTCCTGGTAGCGCGCGCGCTCCTCGCGCGCTGTCGTGACCCCAAAGAGGATCAGCCCCTCACACACCCGCGCTCCATCCACGAACGGCGCCGAGATGAGCTCCTGCAGCTTGAGGCCGTTGAGAGTACTGAGGCTCACGGCTCCTCCAAGAGGCGCTGCTCAAGCGCGGCGAGGCCGTCCACATAGCGGCGCGCGAGGGCGCGCCACCCCCCCTCCAAGAGCTGCGTGAGGCGCTCGTCGAGGCGCGCCCGCTCAACGCGCGCCTGAAGCCGCGCCTGCGCGCGCTCCGTTGGCCCCCACGCCCGCTGCAGCTCGTCGTGCGCCTGCACGCCCCACAGCGCGCCGAGGAGGGCGGCGCGCCGCGGCGCCAGCCACGCGCCGTCGCCGCTCAGGCAGAGCGGCCCCGCGAGCGCGAGCGCGTTCTTGAGGCCCCACGCGCTGGGCTCGTCGCTGATGAGCGGGTCGTTGGCCTCGCAGGACTCGCGCGCGAGCTCCAAGAGCGCCCGCTCGATCCCCCCCCCCCCCCCCCCCCTCCCCCCTAGCGCCTGCGCCGCCCCCCACAGGAGCGGCTGCGCGCGGAGGAGCAGCGCGCGGTGCTGCGGGAGGCCCTCGTCGATCGCGTCGTCGAGGACGCGGCTGTAGAGCCACAGCGCGCGCAGCTGCTCGATCACCTCGGGTGTGCGCGGGTCACCCCACCACGGCTCGCAGATGTGGAGCGCGAGGCCCTCCCCGGCGCGCGCCGCCTCAGCGTGGCGGCGCCACAGGCGCTGGCGGAGCGGGTCGGTCGGCGCGGCGCCCCAGAGCGAGGCCACCGCCTCGGCGGCGCGGTCTTGGGCGCTCGCGGGTGCTTGGGCGCTCGCGGCGGGCAGGGGAGGGGAGGCTGAGACGTGGGTCATTATGTTCAGCTCGTAGCTCGTAGCTTGTGAAGTGACAAGTGACATCTTCAGAGGTGACATCTGAAGAGGGATATTTTATCATGTGCTGATATATTTTGGTCGCGCGCTGAGTTGTTCAAGCGTCTTCGTGCACACAGGCGCTTTAAGAGCTTCAAGAGCCTCATATTTTGCGTTGGATGATGTGAAAGCACATAAAATGAAACAGGATCGTCAGGATCGTCAGGATCGTCAGGATCGTCAGGATCGTCAGGGCGCTAAGACGACCGCCTCGTCTACCAACTCTCGCGAGCCCCCGCCTCCGCCCCCGCTCACACCAGCGCAGCGCCTCGGCGCGGAGGCGCTCACCCTTGAAGAGATCACCGCCTTCTTTGAGGCGCTCGTCACAGAAGAGAACACCAAGCGCGCCCCCCCGCCACCCGCCATCAGCAAGGTCGCGGTGCGCGTCGTGGGCGCCTTCAGCGCCGGCAAATCTCGCCTCCTCAGCGCCATGCTCGCCAGCGCGGCGCCGCGCTCGCTGCACCCTGTCTCGAGCCTCGACCGTCAGACGACGCTGCCGCTCACGATCTCCTATGGGCAAGAGGCGTCGCTGTGCGCGCTCAGCGCCTCTGGAGATGTGACGCAGCGCCTCGACCACTTCCCTTCGCGCGACGACCTCGCGCGGCACCCCAAGTGGCGTGGGCTCAGGCTGAGCGCCCCGCTCCCTCACCTGCTCACATCACAGCGCGTGTTTGGGAGGGGCCAGGAAGAGGGGGGCGTGCTGAGCTTGAGCCTCATCGACACCCCGGGGTGGAACTCTGGGGAGCTGGCCGCCGACCAGGTGGTCATCGCGGAGGCGGAGGCGCCCGCGGTGATCTTTGTGACCACGGGACGCAACATGGAGGCCAAGGACGACAGGCGTGAGCTCACCGCGCTGCTCGAGCGCCTTGAGGAGACGATCCGTGAGCGCTACGCGGACGTGGCGCAGGTCAAGCTCATCACGGTGATCACGCACGTGGGCGCTGACCCGCGCGTAGCGCAGGGCGGGCGCCCCGTGGAGGAGCGCGCGCGCGAGTTTTATGCGTGGCTCCAAGAGACCGCAGAGGACGTGGGCTATGGGGTGATCTGCGCCTCTCCTCCTCACCTCATCGACCTCGAGCAGATGCCCGCCGCCCGCCAGGCGGAGATCTGCGCTGAGGTCTGGCGAGACCTCCAGAGCTCCTTTGGAGACGAGCGACCCGTCCAGCTCCGCCCTCCCGCCCCAGTGGACCCTCGCGCCGTCATCCTCAAGGCCTTTGAGGGCGTCTCGCTCGCGCACCTCACACCGCTCCAAGAGCGCCTCGCGCTGCTCTCGTCCATTGAGCGTGCCTCTCAGGGGACCGAGCAGCCCCTCGCGGGCCTCTCGGAGCGCACGCTCGCCCCACACAGCACAGAGCGCCGCCGCGCAAAAATCATGGAGCAGCTCGTTAAATGGCAGACGGGTGATCCCTACCCCTCCGCCGCCCTTGAGAGCCTCTTGAGGACCCGCGCGCCACTGATCGCGCCCCTGCCCTCCGGCTACCCCCTCTCGCGCTGGTGGCGCGAATCATTCTCGGTGGAGATGAACGAGCTCCTCTCGACCCTCAACGCCCTCCAAGACGCCACGCGCACCGCCGCGGACGCTATCTCCGCGCGCCCAAACGCTCATGAGATGGCGCAGCAGAGCGCCCATCTCCAGCGGGCGACCGCCGAGCTCGTGGCGAGCTATGAGCGGGCGCGCCCCTATCTCCCCGCGCTCAGCGTCAGCGCCCCCCCCGAGGGCTTCGTCAACCTCCTCCTGACGCTCTTTATGATCCACCAGGGGCGCGAGCGCCTCCGCGCGATCATCTGCTGACCGCACGCACTAGGACCTAGTGCGTCGCGCACCGATCCCCTCACCCCCCCTCCCCCCTCCCCCCC